>JBIKME010000028.1:0-8748 GCA_044359415.1 Rickettsiales bacterium
TTTGCGATAAAGCTACCGAATCTTCCATAAACAACCTCCTTATTATTCCTATATAAAAACCTAAATTAAAAATATTATTTTTATATTATTTTTATCTCGCTTATGTTATAATAGTATTACTATGGTGGCATAATAGGTGTTAGTTTATGTATACAACTAGATATCACGAAGCTTTAAATACAATATTTAATGATAAATTTCATGATCAGAATAAGCCATCTAATCCGCCTTCAGATAATATTAAAAAGGCTCTGGAATTATGGAATGATGAAGGTAACACTCTACGACCAGAAGACTGGATGGAGCGAGTTAATAAGACAATGTCACTTATATCTACGGAATTTAGTCAGCAGCAAGGTGAAAATTTCAAGCCATATCAAAATAACTTTGCAGATAATAGCCCATTTGCCGAAAACATGAAAGGGCATCTAAGAAATGGAGCAATCACTCCCGTTCAAAATGTTATGCGCACTTTTGGTAAATATGCTGAAATATTAATTCATCATTCCGTTGAGAAACAGCAGGAATTTATGAATGCATTTCCTCCATCATCCTCATCAGAGATAGCATGCACTGGCGGGACAAACGCCAGAATAGAAGAATTAATTTCCTTTTTGACCTGTAACTACGCAACACGTCCAATAGAAGTAGCTCAAACGCTTGAAACAGCCTGGATTGTAGATAAATTAAAATTTACGGTACCAAGTGGAAATGAAGTTCACATTCCTTCATATATGAACTACGCACTTGGATTAATACCACCGGGAGTAGCAAAACAAGCAGATCAGTTTTATCTTACACCAGAGTCTGATATTCCAATGGATACAATGTGGGGCATTGTAACTGAATATCCCATAAACATGAAAGTTAAAGTATCTAAGGCAATAAGAACTGAAGCTGATGAGCAATATGAAAAAATAGCTAAAGTAATCAAAGAGACACAAGATCCTTCAAATCTTACTAGTGACCAATTAACGGAACTTAATAAATTAATGCAAACTTATAGTGGTGGTGAATGTGCGGATTTACTGGAAGCAAAAGAAGTTGATGATGACGACGACAGTTACGTATGGCTAACCGAAAAAAGTTTAAGACAGAAGTTATATGATAATCATCCTACTCATCAGTTGCTCAAAACAACTGATGAATATGAAGTAAATATTTCTGAGGATATTAACACACTTTCTTATCCAAATATTTTATTTAGTGAAAAAGCACAAGAGCCTTTATTGCGATTACTCAAGTCTCAAACTATCTCTGATAGAGTCTTTGCGGTAGAAGCTTTATGGGTAATGTCAAAGAATTTTAGGGGTGAGTATCCAGCAACTTTTATTCCATTATTAGATAATATAATAAGTTCAATAGATAATAAAGACAGTGCATCGTTAGATACTATAGCCAACTCTATACCTGAACAATTTCGTTTTAAAGTGGAAGGCATTAAAGACAGGTATGAACATTACAACAATCAAGCCAACATTAGATCTTATATACAAAATTCAAAACGCGCTCATTTAAGGATGCATCTAAAATATGGCGCCACTGCTGATACAATAATTAACAGAATAGCCACTCATCCGCAAGAGATTATAGAATTAACGGATAATGACGCTAAAAAATTAATATCTCATCCGTGTAAAAGAGAAATTCTTGAAAAAATTAATTCTGCAGAAGTTAAAGGTTTTTTACACAAATATAATTTATCTCTTCAGGATAATTTTATTCAACAAGCAATTTATTGCGGAGTAACAGACAATGATGAGGAGACTGTCCAGCATTTTCTTAATAATTATATTACAGATGAAAATAAAGCCAAAATTTTAAACGAAGGCTTACAGCATGATAGTAATAACATACCAATTATAGTAGCAGCACGAAATGGCCAGGAGAATATAATAACGGCACTTCTCAAATCAGGAGCGTCTCCAGATACGAAGGATAACAATAATTGTACACCCATGATGATTGCGGCTCAAAACGGTAATGCAGAAGTCATAACAGCTCTTGGTGCAGCTAGAGCGAATCCTAATATTAAACTTCCAAATGGAGCAACAGCAATGCATATTGCTGCAGAAAATGGTCATGCCAAAGCTATAACAGCTCTTAGCAAAGCCGGTGCAGATCCTAATGTTAAACTTCCAAATGGATTAACAGCAATGCATATTGCTGCAGGAAATGGTCATGCCAAAGCTATAACAGCTCTTAGCAAAGCCGGTGTAGATCCTAATGTTAAACTTCCAAATGGAACAACAGCAATGCATATTGCTGCTCGCTATGGATTCCCAGATGCAATAAAAATCCTCGCAGAAGTCGGTGTAGATCCTAATATTAAAGGTCAAGATGGAACAACAGCAATGCATATTGCTGCTCACTATGGATTCCCAGATGCAATAAAAATCCTCGCAGAAGTCGGTGCAGATCCTAATATTAAAGGTCAAGATGGAACAACAGCAATGCATATTGCTGCTCACTATGGATTCCCAGATGCAATAAAAATCCTCGCAGAAGTCGGTGCAGATCCTAATCTAAAAGATAATGCCGGCATGACAGCAATGATTGATGCCGCCTATAATTGCGATACTGCCTCAATAGATGCTCTTATACAAACAGGGGCGAGTTTGTTAGTTAAAAACGAAACTTGTTTCTCAGTAACTTGTTTATCAGTCCTCAGAAAAATGTATCAAAAAATGCCTGCTGGAGAAAGTAAAGTTGCATTGAGAGATGATATAGAGAGACTGACAGTTTTAAAAAACACTCATAAACTATGGGAAAAGCATTTTACAGAAAAAAATATTAAAGAGGTTTTAAAATTAATTGATAATAGCAATTTAAATAAGAACTGGGCTGATACAAATGGTCAAACAGCAGCACATCTTTATTTATCAACAACCAAGCCAAGTAATTTTGATAAAGATATCTTTAATAATTTAGTAACAAATGTTAATTTAACAAAAAAAAATTATGCAGGCCACGATCTTTTACAAACAGCATTAAATAAAGGGCATACCGATCTTGCTAATGATTTAATAAAAGAACTAACACAACAAGGGAAGTTCGAAAAAGATAAGTATAAATTCCCGGCACCTGCTAAAGCTACTCTTTCACTATGTAAAGATTGGACGCGTAATGATAAAATTGCTCCTGATCCTACCCCCGCAAACTACAATGCCAGGCCTAGCCATCAAATTAGGTAGCCCAGTTTGTCTTACTTACAACCAACTTAAGCGCTTCAGGATATATTTGATGCTCTTTTTCTAAAATTTTTGCAGTTAGTGATTCTACCGTATCATTTTCTGCAACCTCTACTACCGCCTGTTTTATAATTGGACCTGCATCCATATCTGCGGTTACAAAATGTACTGTGCATCCTGCGTATTTAACACCTGATTCCAAGGCTTGCTTTTGGGCATCGACACCTTTAAAAGAAGGTAGTAATGATGGGTGAATATTAAGTAACTTACCCTTCCACTTATCTGTAAACCAAGCAGATAAAAGACGCATAAACCCAGCCATACATACCAACTCAGCACCAGATAATATAATAGCGTTATCCATAGCCTTATCAAATTCTTCTCTGGAGATATAATCTTTATGGT
The DNA here is from genome assembly GCA_044359415.1 of Rickettsiales bacterium. GTDB lineage: Bacteria > Pseudomonadota > Alphaproteobacteria > Rickettsiales > UBA6187 > 1-14-0-20-39-49. The sequence goes on from JBIKME010000028.1 coordinate 3,597, forward strand.
TAATGACAACTGTTTTAATACTAGCATCTTTAGCTCTTTTTAACCCATAAGCATCTGGCTTATTAGATAACACCATTACAATGGTGGCCGGAAAATTATCCTGCTTGCAAGCGTCGATTAACGCTTGTAAATTTGTCCCACTACCGGAAATTAAAACTGCTATTTGTATTTTTTTCATCAATTATCCGCAATTTGCAGCTATTATAGCTTTTATCTTATCCAGCGCCTCTTGCACTTTATCACCATTAGTGCCACCTGTTTGAGCAAAATTAGGCTTCCCACCACCGCCTTTTGCACCCAATATATCAGCCACCTGCTTTACCAGATCAACAGCGTCAATTTTAGCTGTTAACTTATCGGATACCGCTATTATTATTGAAGCCTTACCTCCGGCAGAAGAAGTAACCGCAATAACAGACTCTCCTATCTTTTTTTGTAAATCAGTAATTATGGTTCTTAAATCCTTAGGAGATATATCCCCAAAATTTTTACCAAAAAAAGCAATCCCTTTGATATCTTCAGATCTAATATCATCATCCATTACTGCATTTTGTTTAATTTTAGCAAGAGTTTTTTTTAAATGCTTAATATGTTCTTTATATTGCTCTTCCGTCGTCGCAATCACATTATTTACTTGAACGCCGAAAGCTATAAGATCCTCCGTAAGATTTGCTATCTCTTTCTTGTATGAATCTATTGTTTTTATATAATTTTCATTCTTTTGTTGATTATAACTATTAACCGCATCCGCGGTTATAGCCTCTATTCTTCTTATACCAGAGGCTATTGCGGATTCTGAAATAATTTTAAATGCTTTAATATCGGCAGTATTATTTACATGAACTCCGCCACAAAGCTCTACTGAATAATCTTTATCTTCGACTCGACCCATATTAACTACTCTAACTTTATCGCCATATTTTTCACCAAAAAGAGCTATTGCTCCTGCTTCTATAGCAGATTCAGGATCCATAACTCGGGTAGATACGTCTGAGTTTTGTTTAATGATCTGATTTACTTTATCTTCCACCTCCTGTAACTGTTCTTTGGTAACAGCCTTAGGATGTGAAATATCAAAACGTAGTTTATCTTCTGCTACCAGGGAACCTTTCTGAGTAACATGATCGCCTAATATTTCTCGTAACACTGAATGCAGTATATGAGTTGCAGAGTGGTTTGCTCGCAACTTATTTCTTCTATCTTCCGATACGGAAGCTAAAACCACATCACCAACTTTAATAGATTTACTACTTACATTGCCAATATGTACATGCAGTTTACCCAACATTTTTTGAGTATCAGCAACCTGCATTTTAAAACCACTATCAGAAGCAATCATGCCGTGGTCACCTTCTTGTCCGCCAGACTCAGCATAAAATGGAGTTTGATTTAGAATTAGAGATATTTCATCACCCTCTTGTGCAAAATCTATTTTTTTACCATCTTTAATAATTGCAATAACCTTAGCTTGCTGTTTGACTGTTTCATAACCTAAAAACTCGGTAGATCCTGATTCTTCTTGAATTTCAAACCATACTTCATCAGTAGCTTTGGCACCTGATCCTTTCCAAGATGCTTTTGCTCTTTTCTTTTGCTCTGCCATAGCTAAATTATAAGCAGCTTCGTCTACTTCAATCTGTCTTCCTCTTAAAATATCAGATGTCAGATCATACGGAAAACCATATGTGTCGTATAACTGAAACGCCACCTCTCCTGAAAAAACATTGCCCGTACCTAATTTTATTACCTCTTCTTCAAGCAATTTTAAACCACGGCCCAATGTATCACAGAAACGCTCTTCTTCTAATTTGATAATTTCACAGATCAGCGGCTGAGCTCTTGTTAACTCCGGATAAGCTCCTCCCATTTCCTTAACCAAATACGGAACTATTTTATAGAGAACCGGCTTCTCACATCCTAAATTTCTCACATGCCGCATAGCTCGACGCATAATGCGGCGCAATACATAGCCTCGTCCTTCATTTGATGGCATTACACCATCTGCTAACAAAAATGATATTGAGCGCAAATGATCGGCAACAACCCGATGCGAAGCTATCTTGCTTTGATCATTATTACCGGTTTCATATTTTATAGCAGCAATGAGATTTTCAAATAAATCTATTTCATAGTTATTGTGCTTACCTTGCAATACGGCTGCCAATCTCTCGAGCCCCATACCGGTATCAATAGACGGAGCTGGTAAATTGATTTGCTCCCCCGATGGTAATTTTTCATATTGCATGAATACAAGATTCCAAATTTCTATATAACGCTCTCCAAATAGATCGCTTCCAGCGTCATCAAGCTGCCACTGACCTTCTATCTTATCACCGTGATCATAAAATATTTCAGAGCAAGGACCGCAAGGACCGGTATCACCCATTGACCAGAAATTATCACTTGTAGGAACACGTAAAATTTTATTATCCGGCAAAGCTGCTATTTTTTTCCAAAGATTATAAGCCTCATCATCAGTGTAATATACCGTAACAGATAATTTATCTTGAGGGAGTCCTATAATTTTTGTTAAAAATTCCCAGCCATATTTTATAGCATCTTCTTTAAAATAATTACCGAAAGAAAAATTACCTAGCATTTCAAAGAAGGTATGATGCCTGGCCGTATAGCCAACATTATCCAAATCATTATGCTTACCTCCGGCTCTTACGCATTTTTGTGAACTTGCCGCTTTAGTATAAAAACGAGTTTCATTTTGCGTAAAAACATCTTTAAATTGTACCATGCCAGCATTAGTAAACATTAAGGTAGGATCATTATGAGGTACTAAAGGCGAAGATTTAACCACTTCATGCCCCTGACTTGCAAAATATTCCAAAAATTTGCTTCTTATTTGGTTTACAGTATACATAATTCTAAATATATAATTCTAAAAATTTTATAACAAAACTATCATCTTTATAGCATGTGATCTATAATCGGCGCAAGATTTATCGTAATCATATAATTTTGTACTGAACTATTTATTACAAACTAACATCCCGCTTCTTCTAAACATAAAAAACAAGCTACCCAACATTATACTGGAAATCAGAATGTAAAATCAGACTGTAATAGTAAAATTCGTAACAAAATCAACCTCTATTAATTTGGTACTCTTTTTTAGTTTGTCAAAATATCTGATAAAAAAGTAGGAAAAAATATTTATTAAAAATTGTTACTAAAAATAGAGGCTAAGCTCTTTACTTATGTAAGTTTTTGAGTATAATTCGCCATTTACAAAAATACAAAGCATTTGGAGTATTAATTATGAGCAGTGTTAAACTGGCAGAGTATATTTGGCTGGACGGTACGGTTCCTGTACGTCAGATTCGTTCAAAAGCTAGAGTTGTAAGCCTTCCTAAAACCCCTAAATTATCTGACTTTCCGGACTGGAGTTTTGATGGCTCCTCCACGTCGCAGGCAACAGGCCACGATTCGGATTGCTCTATAAAACCGGTTAACTTTGTAAAAGACCCCCTCCGCGGCGAAGGCAATTATATAGTTATGTGTGAAGTGTTTAACGCTGATAACTCCGAGCATGAATCAAACTCCAGAGCTCAGCTAAGAAAAATATTAGATAATGGTGCAGCAAAGCATAACCCATGGATTGGCTTTGAACAAGAATATACCTTATTTCAACGCAACATACCTTTAGGATGGCCTGAGCATGGATACCCTGCCCCACAGGGACCTTACTATTGCGGGGTTGGTACCGAACAAATCTTCGGCCGTGACATAGCTGAAGAGCATGCCGAAGTATGTATTGAGGCCGGCTTGTGTTTCTACGGTATCAATGCCGAAGTTATGCCAGGGCAATGGGAATTCCAAATCGGATACAGGGCAATTGAAGGTGATGATCCTGGGCTTTTGAACATTTCCGACCATATGTGGATAGCACGTTGGTTATTACACCGCATCGCTGAAGATTATGATGTACATGTATCTTTAGATAACAAACCTATTAAAGGCGACTGGAACGGATCTGGAATGCATACCAATTTCTCTACAAACGACACCAGAGACAAAAAGAAGGGTATCAAGGCAATAGAAGAAGCTGTAGAAAAGCTTAGAGATAAGCATAAGGCTCATATCGGCTTATATGGTGACAAGTTACACGAAAGATTAACCGGCTACCATGAAACTTCAAGTATTGATAAGTTCAGCGCTGGAAAAGGCGATCGTGGCGGCTCTATTCGCGTTCCTCTTGGAGTTTTACACAATGGGTACGGATATTTTGAAGATAGGCGCCCAGGAGCTAATGCCGACCCTTATTTAGTAGCGGCTCGTATCGCAGCAACTGTTTGCGACATAGATGAAAAGTTATTTACTTTTAATAGCTGGCCAAAAAGAGCGGCATAAAAAATTACTTTTAGAAAAACCGGGTAAAATTACCCGGTTTTTTTATATCGATAATTTATATCGGAAATTATGTATGACTCTCAATAGACCTTTGGCATTAATTACCAGACCCATTTACGACGCAAAGATCACAGCGTCTTACTTAACTACAATAGGTATTAACAGTCATATAGAGCCGCTTCTTGAGGTGTCTTACAACAATAGCACAGGGCAGATCCTTACAGATACTGCTAATATCTCTGCAATAATAGTAACTAGTGCCAATGCTTTGTATGCTTTAGAACAATTGTCTGATATGGACAAATCCATTCCGATTATTACAGTTGGTAAACACAGCTCTGATATTGCTCATCAGCTAAACTATACTAATGTCAATTTTGCAGATGGGAATATAGAATCTTTAGAGTACTATATAAATAATAGTTATTCGGCGCGCAAGAATTTTATATATGCGTCAGCAGATCATATTACCAGAGAGATAAATTTACCAAAGCATAATGTAAGAAGAATTATAGTATATAAGACAAATGCAATTGATAGATTGTCAGACGCTACAATCCGGCTATTAGAAAATAAATACTTTAGTTGTATATTATTTTATTCATCACGTACTGCAGGAATATTTAGCAAATTAGCGCAAAGTTACGATTTTTCTCAAACCATAGCCTTCTGCACAAGCAAAAATGTCACAAAACAATTGAGTAGCTTACACTTCATGAAAATAATATCACCGGAGGAATCAAATTCTAAATCTTTACTTGAATTAATAGAAAATTTTAAGTTTATATAG
>JBIKME010000029.1:0-8556 GCA_044359415.1 Rickettsiales bacterium
TCCTCAACTAGCTCAAAGGCTTCTATAACATCGCCGATTTTTAAATCCTCATAATTTTCAAAAGCCATACCGCATTCAAAGTTAGTAGTAACTTCCTTAACATCATCTTTAAATCTTTTTAGTGTTTTTAATTTTCCTTGATGTATGACAACGTTATCTCTTAGCAGCCTTACACCGGCGCCTCGTTTTACGGTACCTTCAGTTACATAACATCCAGCAACTTTTCCATATTTACTCATATTAAATACGTCTCTTATCTCTGCGTATCCTAAGAACTCTTCGCGTATATGAGGCGAAAGCATTCCTCCTAATATTGATTTAATGTCATCGATCAAATCATATATTATAGAATAATAACGAATATCAGATCCGTTATTGGCGGCAAGTTCCTTAGCGCTAGCATCAGGACGCACGTTAAATGCGAGTATAATAGCATTCGAGGCTGCTGCTAAAGATATATCCGAGGTACTAATACCACCTACCGCAGCATGCAAAATTTTAATAGAAACTTCAGAATTTTCTATTTTATCTAAGCTGCCTTGTATTGCTTCTGATGATCCTTGTACGTCAGATTTTATTATAAGGTTTAATTCTTTTTTACCACCATTTTTAGCTTCTATAAACAAATCCTCTAAAGTACCCTTCTTTTGTTTTAGAGAGGCCCTGATATCACGGCTGTGTTTTTGTCTGTATTCTTTAATTTCTCTGGCTTGTTTTTCGCTTTCAATCACATGAAATTCAACACCAGCCTCAGGAGCCTCGTCAAGCCCTAATATCTCAACAGGAACGGAAGGTCCGGCTGATAAAAGAGTATGCCCAGCAGCGTTTCTCATAGCTCTAACCTTGCCCGAAGCTTCACCGACTATAGCGATATCCCCTACTTTTAAGGTTCCTTTTTGAACTAAGATAGTCGTAACTACCCCCTTGTTTTTATCAATTTTAGCTTCTACAACAATACCAGCGGCTTTTCGCATAGGATTGGCGCGTAATTCTTGTATTTCAGCCTGCATTAGAATTGTCTCTAATAATTTGTCCAGATTTTTGCCTGTTTTTGCCGAAACCTCGACCTCAAGCACATCGCCACCCAAAGATTCAGTAACCAGATGATGCTCGAGCAAAGAGGTTCTGACTCTTGTTGGATCAGCAGACGGCTTATCAATTTTATTAATAGCAACAATAATAGGAACATCGGCGGCCTTTGCGTGATGTATTGCTTCAACAGTTTGAGCCATTATTCCATCATCTGCTGCAACCACTAATACAACAATATCAGTAGCATTTGCTCCTCTTTGGCGCATGGCTGTGAATGCCTCGTGTCCAGGTGTATCAAGGAAAGTAATTTTATGATCCTTATCAACCTCTACTTGATAGGCACCTATATGCTGTGTAATTCCTCCGGCTTCGCCCTCAGCAACTTTTGCTTTTCTGATTGCGTCCAAAAGTGAGGTTTTGCCATGATCCACGTGCCCCATGAATGTTACTACAGGTGCGCGTGGGATCATATTGTCTTCTGTATCTGTCCCGTCGTCTTTAAGTATATCCTCCACATCGGCGTCGGTTACCCTTTTTATTTTATGACCAAACTCTTCAATCAATATTTCAGCAGTGTCTGCGTCTATAGTTTGGTTGGCAGTAACCATCATACCCATCTTCATAAGAGATTTAGTAACATCAACCGCCCTTTCAGCCATTCTGTTAGCAAGTTCTTGTACCGTAATAACCTCGGGCACAATTACATCTCGTATTTGTTTTTCTTTAGGTGCTGATACAACATCAGATGCTCGCCTAGCTTTTTCTCTGGCTCTTCTTACGGAAGCCAAGCTTCGCATGCGCTCTTCACCATTGTCACTTAGTGCTTGTGTTACGGTTAGCTTACCGCTTCTTCTTTTTTTAAGATCGCCAACGCGAGATGACGGTTTCTTTTCTTCTTTCTTTTCTAAAGCATCAGCATCATCTTTGGGAAATGAGCTTGGTGCAATGCGATCATTTAGTTTTATTGGTTTTATTAGAGCTGCCTGCGCATCTTCAATTGAAATGTTATTAATTTGTTCGGTGCTTTGAGCATGCTCTTTTTCAGCTTTCAGCTTTCTGCGCTGTTCGTTTTCTTCGGCTGTTTGTGTCAGAGTCTCTAACTCATCGAGCTCTTTTTTTATTTTTTCTTCAGCTCTTTCTTTTGATTCGATTTCCAGCTTTTCTTCTTTTTTATTTTTTTCATGCTCATATCTGGATGCATTTTGAATGACCTGTAGCCTTTTTTCATGCTCACTTTGAGTAAGATCACCGATGTCTTGTTGAATATTGTCTTGTTTTACTGAAGATTTATCATCGATGGCTCCTGATGGAGAAAAACGACGTTTTTTCTTTACTTCTACCTGTACTATAGTTTTTGTACGGCTGTTAGAAGTGCTTTGTGAGGTTCTTACGCCCCTTGAATTATCTCCAAACCCGAGCTTCAACTTTGTAGATGAAAGTTTTAGGGTTGTGTTGCTGTTTGTAGCGTCGTTATTATCAATCATATCAAAATATTAAATTTGGTTTCTAATGAGGTTAAGGAAAATATAGCTAAATATTACTTATCCCCTTAATTGTTGGTAGATTCGTCTTTAAACCATCCTGCGGATTTTCTTGCCCTCATGATGATCATGTCTATTTCTTCTTCTTTTAGTTCGCACTCTGGCAAAATATCCATAAATTCATCTCTGGAAAGATCAGCAAAATCTTCTAAAGATTTAATATTTTTTTCACCAAGTTTAATTAACGTCTCAGTATCAAGGCCTTCGATTTTTTGAAGCTTAGCAGATACCTTTAGTTTTTTTAGAATGGAATCGTTAGCTTCATTTTTTACCTGTAAATATTCCTTTGCTCGTTCTTGCAGAGCGTTCGCGATGTCGTTATCAAAGCCTTCAATAGATTCAAGTTCGCTAATTTCGATAAGTGCAATATCCTCAACCGTTTGGAACCCTTCGGTTACAAGTAACTGAGCCATGATTTCCTCTATATTAAGCGCTGTTGTAAATAGTTCGGAAAGTCTATTGAACTCCTCGGTTCTTCTCGAGGATTCATTTTCCTCGGTCATTATATCAATACTCCAGCCTATAAGCTCTGAAGCTAGTCGTACATTCTGTCCGCGACGGCCAATAGCAAGGCTAAGTTGGTCGTTAGGCACGATTGCTTCGATACGATTGTTTTCTTCGTCAATTACAACTTTTGTAACTTCGGCAGGAGATAGAGCGTTTACCAAGAATGTTGCCGGATCTGATGACCATTGAATAATATCTATTTTTTCTCCCTGCAGTTCGGCGATTACGGCTTGAACACGTGCTCCTCGTACTCCTACGCATGAGCCAACAGGGTCAATTGATGAGTCGTTGGACTTAACCGCTATTTTAGCGCGCGATCCAGGCTCTCTTGCTACCCCTTTGATTTCAATAATATTATCGTATATTTCAGGAACTTCTTGCATAAATAGTTTGGCCATGAATTGTGGTGCGGTACGAGATAGGAATATCTGCGGCCCTCTTTTTTCATGAGATACACTCTCTATGTAGGCCCTGATTCGTTCATTTACTCTAAAGGCCTCTCCTCTGATAGAGCAGTTACGCAATATGATTGCTTCGGCGCTACCTAAATCAACAAAAATATTACCGGATTCAACTCTTTTTACAATACCGTTAATAATTTCACCAACCCGATCCTTGAAATCATCATACTGACGGTTGCGCTCAGCGTCGCGCACTTTTTGCATTATGATTTGCTTGGCTGTTTGTGCTGCAACCCGCCCAAGATCGATTGGCGGCAAAGGTTCAACAAGGATGCTACCTACCTCAAGAGTGTTGTCTATTTCAAGTGCATCCCTCAGATATATTTTTCCTTCTAAGGCGGTTTCTAAATCAAAATCTTCTTTAACCTGATCTTCAGGTGTTTTTGGTATGAAGTCATTAGGCACAACTTCTGACTCGCGGAATAATTTTATTTCGCCTGTTTTTCTGTCTATAAAGGATTTTATTGTACGATCATGGCCGTATTTTTTTCTCGCCGCAATAGCAACTGAATTTTCCATAGCTTCTAAAATAAGTTCTTTGTCAATATTTTTTTCACGCGCAACAGCATCAGCCACTTGTAGAATTTCAGTGTTTCCTATATTTGCAGACGTAGACATAATTTTTTCCTATATAGTTATTTTGTAAATGTTAATTATTCTGAATTAGCATCTTTCTTTTTAAAAGATAACAATTCATCATTTAAAACTAATTTTGCATTCTTAATATTGTCAAAATCAATTTTAGATATTTGTTTTTTATCAGGTTCGTTTATACATATGATATTTGTATCTATTATAACATCGTTGCCTTCGACTCCATTTAAACGTCCTCTGAATTTTTTTTGGCCTTCAATTGATGACAAAACTTCAATTTTAGCCTCAAGGCCGCTATAGTTAATAAAGTCCTTTAATCTCGTAAGCGGTCTATCAATACCAGGAGAACTCACTTCTAAAGTATAATTACCCATATTTGGCTCTTCAATATCAAGAATTACTGATATTTGCTTACTGGCTTTTTCGCAATCATCAACATTTATATTTTTGTTATCCGCCCGCTCTATTAACACTCTTAGAATTTTGTGTAAATTTTCATCAGCTACATATAACTTAACAAGCTCGTACCCAAGCTGGGCTAATGATGGCGTAATAGCCTGACTAATTCTTCCTTCTAAGGTAAGCTCTTGTTTCATTTTATAATATTTTATTAATTACGCAAAATTAAAGACGGGTAAACCCGTCTTCGTAAATTCTAAATTCTCATTAGAGAATACTACATACAAAGCTATTACGCAAGCATAATTTAAATCCCCTAAATCCGATATAGAAATAATTTTACGAAAGTTATATAATGGTTATATAACTTTGCTGCTATTTTCCAAGATTTTTTGAAAGATTCTGAATAAGTTTTAGCCTGTTTTAGTTGGATTTGATCTGGGTTAGGTTGTTGGGTTAGGTTTTTTTGTCCGATTATACTTCACAGAAGTCATTACTACGGAAGATATTATTAAATAAATCTTCTTGTAAAAAAAATCTTAATCTCTATCAATTAGAGATTAGCATATATTAATTTATATATTTAATCTCTAAGGAAAAAATAATGTTTAAGATATTATCTTATACCCTCTTTTTTATTAGCTTGTTTGTATCTATTGCTTTTTCAGCTGAATTAGCACAAGAAGGAATTGTACAAGAAGGAATTGCTTTTGCTGATTATCTAAAGTTGCCTTTAGAGAATATGGTTTCAGCTATGTCAGCGGTATTGTTTTTTAAAATAGGTGGATTCCCTTTTTTGGTAATATGGCTAGTAGCAGGAGGGGTCTTTTTTACTGTCCGTTTAGGTTTTGTAAATATTAGACTATTTAGTCATGCAATATCTGTTGTGCGTGGAAAATATTCAAATCAAAGTGATCCAGGTGAAGTAACTCATTTCCAGGCTTTGGTTGCTGCTATATCAGGTACTGTAGGTCTTGGTAATATAGCCGGAGTTGCTGTTGCTGTTTCATTGGGCGGACCAGGGGCTGTGGTTTGGATGATAATTGCCGGATTTTTTGGTATGTCGGCAAAGTTTGCTGAGGTTACTTTAGGTCAAAAATATAGAACTTTTGATAAAAATGGTAAAGTATCAGGTGGTGCTTTTAACTACTTGAGAGAGGGGTTGGCAGAAAAAAATATGCCTGTGCTTGGAAAAATACTTGCTGTGATATTTGCGGTTTTTTGTATCGGCGGTTCTTTGGGGGGTGGTAATTTGTTTCAATCTAATCAAACAGTGGCTGCAATAACCGGAAGCTTTGAGGTTTTTAGTGAGCTTGATTGGGTGATCTCTTTGGTTTTAGCGGTAAGTGTAGGTTTGGTATTGCTAGGTGGTATTAAGCGTATAGCCGTGGTTGCTGAAGCTGTAGTGCCCCTGATGGCATTTATTTATATTTTTTCATCATTAATAGTTTTAATAGTTAATAAGGATAATATTATTCCGGCAATTATCTTTATGTTTGAAGATGCCTTTACAGGAGCTGCGGTAGGTGGTGGTATAACGGGAGCTATTGTAAATGGTTTTAAACGTGCAGCATTTTCAAATGAAGCCGGATTGGGTTCCGCTCCTATTGCTCATTCTGCCGCTAAAACAAAAGAACCGGTACGAGAAGGGGCTGTTGCTCTTCTTGAACCTTTTGTAGATACTATAATTATTTGTTTTATGACCGGTATTGTAATTACCGTAACAGGTGTTTATCAAAATAATATTGATGGGCAAATAGGTGGAGTAATGCTTACAAGCCAAGCATTTGCAACGGTTATAGATTGGTTTCCAATTGTTCTTTCCATAGCTGTCGTATTATTTGCTTATTCTACAATGATTACCTGGAGTTATTATGGTGAAAGGTCTTGGATATATCTATTTGGTAATAAGAGCATAACTGTTTACCATATAATATTCTGTGTTGTTGTATTCTTAGGTGGAGTCCTTGATGATATGTCTCTAATAGTAGATTTTTCTGATCTGTTGCTGTTGTCAATGGCTATTCCGAATATGATAGGATTATACATATTAAGCTCAGATATTAAAGCAGAATTAGATTTGTATATTAAAAAGCTAAAAGCAGGAGAGTTTAAGCGTTTATAAAGCTGTAATAGTTATAAATTCGCTATATTTATCTTAAAAAATTAGCAATAAATTTAAATTATGTGAAAATTTTAAAAAACAATTCTAAATATGTTTAACTATATTATAAAACGCTTACTATTAATCATTCCGACGTTATTTGGTATAATGCTGATTAATTTTATAATTGTTCAATCTGCACCAGGAGGTCCTGTGGAGCAGATGATTGCTAAAATTAAAAACTTAGACGCAGATGCAACCGCAAGATTGTCATCAAGCGGTGGTGATCTTGGTAGTTCAAATAAAGTTAGCCACATGACAAATGCCGCTTCTTCTATAACATATACTGGAGCAAGGGGAGTTGACCCCGATCTTATACTTGAAATAGAAAAGTTTTATGGTTTTGATAAACCTGCCCACACACGTTTTATAGATATGATTAAAAACTATGCGGTTTTTGATTTTGGGCAGAGCTTTTATAAGGACCGAGCTGTTGTGGATTTGGTTATTGAAAAAATGCCTGTGTCAATTTCTTTGGGTTTGTGGACTACATTATTAGTATATCTAATATCGATACCTCTGGGCATTAGAAAAGCCATAAAAGATGGCAGCGCATTTGATGTATATAGTAGTGCTTTAGTGTCTGTAGGATATGCAATACCGGGATTTTTATTTGCAATTATTCTGGTTGTTTTGTTTGCCGGAGGAAGTTATTGGCAAATATTTCCTCTTAGAGGTTTGGTATCATCAGGTTGGGATGATATGTCTGTTGCCGCGAAAATACTTGATTATTTGTGGCATATTATTTTGCCTGTTCTTGCTATGGTGATAAGTGGTTTTGCCGGTTTAACAATGCTTACAAAGAATTCTTTTTTAGAAGAAATTGGTAAACAATATGTGGTAACCGCCAGAGCAAAAGGATTGTCGGAAAATAAAGTTCTATACGGACATGTATTTAGAAACGCCATGTTAATTGTAGTAGCCGGCTTCCCAAGTGCATTTGTTGGAATATTATTTACAGGATCATTATTAATAGAGACTATTTTTTCTTTGGATGGTCTTGGGCTGTTAGGTTTTGAGTCTGTAGTTAATCGTGATTATCCAGTGGTTTTTGGCACTTTATTCTTCTTTACCTTTATTGGTCTGATACTAAACCTTATAGGTGATTTGGCATATCGCTTAATAGACCCAAGGATTGATTTTGAAAGAAGGGATATATAAGACTTATGACTCCGATTGCTAAAAGACGCTTAAAAAATTTTAAAGGTAATAAAAGAGGTTACCGATCCTTTTTTCTATTTGCGATTATTTTTTTTAGTTGTTTATTTGCTGAAATTATAGCAAATGATAAGCCTATTATATTGAAATTTAATGATGAATTTTACTTCCCTGTTTTTAAAAAATACTCGGAAATAAAATTTGGTGGTGATTTTGGTACTGAAGCTGATTATCGTGACCCTTATCTAGTATCTCTGATTGAAGATAAAGGAAGAGGGTGGATGATATGGCCTATAATTAGATATAGTTATAATACAATCAATTATGATTTACCTACGCCTGCGCCTTCAGCGCCGACATTTGAAAATATTCTGGGGACTGATGATCAGGGACGGGATGTTTTGGCAAGAATTATTTATGGTTTTAGGGTTTCCGTATTGTTTGGTTTGGCGCTTACTGTCTTCAGTTCTGTTATAGGAATTGCAGCAGGAGCAATTCAAGGATATTTTGGCGGCAAGATAGATTTAATATTTCAAAGATTTATAGAAATTTGGTCAGGTTTGCCTGTGTTGTTTCTTCTTATAATTTTAGCGTCGATTGTTACGCCAAATTTTTGGTGGCTTTTGTTTATTATGCTGCTGTTTAGCTGGACTTCATTAGTCGGTGTTGTAAGAGCTGAATTTTTAAAGGCAAGAAATTA
>JBIKME010000163.1:0-3317 GCA_044359415.1 Rickettsiales bacterium
GAAATAGCCCCACTATATACGCCGATATAAAGAGGATTATTTTCTCGAACAACGCTTTTACTAAGTAAAGTTGACGCAATCGGAATATTATGCTCTTTTGCAAGTTTTGCGGCTAAATCTGTTAGATTGTGCCTGTGTAATTCCACTCCTGCTATGATCACAGGTTGTTTTGAATTATTTATTTTATTTGTTATTTCCTTTAGGCAGGCATCAAGGGCTTCATAGTCACTCTCTTCTATAGCCTTTTGCTGATAAATTGCAGGATCTATATTGATTTCTTGATTTACTAAATCAAATGGTATTTCAATATAACCTGGTCTACTTTGTCTTTTTACTTCCTGTACAACTTTTACAATATCAGAAGCTGCTGTTTCCAGATTGGAAATTACAACATTTGCGCAAGTTACTTCCTTATAGATATTATGCTGTGTATCAAAGGTACGTACCTTATGATGGATCATTGGGTCTTTTTGCTTGTCATTTTGTGAAGGACCTCCGGATATCACTATAACCGGACTTTTTTCCGCATAGGCGCATGCTATGGCGTTAAGCATATTAAGACCGCCTACGCAATATGTTACAATAGCAAGGCTAAGACCTCTGGATCTGGCATAACAATCGGCAGCAAATCCAACTGACGGCTCGTGAGTCATTGTAACTAAATTAATTTTTGATTTATCTAAAAAGGCAATAGTAGGAAGAACGAAGTCACCAGGAATGCCAAAGGCATCCTCTATCCCCTGATCATATAAATAATCAAATAAAAACTCTCCGAGCTTTTTTTTTGAGTTTAGCATGTAATCCCTCAAATACAGTTAAATAAACTAATCAAATTAATAGTAGCATATCTAAAAGTTATTTTAAATTTTAATTGTTAAGTATGGCGTGATTATTAATATAAGATTTTAATTTTGATATAGTATTTAACTTAAAATCATCTATAAACTAATATTATTATCTAGAGGGGGTAAAGTTATATAACCGTTAGTTTATTGCGAAATATAAGATAAAATGCAAAAAATAGAACATAGACTTATACAAATAAAAGATACTATATCATATAGTAATCCTCAAATATCTTTTGAGTTTTTTCCGCCTCGTTCTGAAGTGGCTTTAGAAAATTTAAAAGAAACAATAATAAGTTTGGAAAAGCTAAATCCTGAATATGTTTCTGTCACTTATGGAGCTGGTGGATCCACCAAAGATGCCACATATGAGCTGGTAAAATATATAAAAGAAAATACCTCTTTAAATCCGGCCGCTCATCTTACATGTGTTAATGCCACAAAAGAGCAGGTAAATAAATTAGCAAGAAGTTACTTAGATATTGATGTTAAGCATATAGTAGCATTAAGGGGCGATGTCCCGGGCGGTGGAGCTTATACTCCAAGCTCAGAAGGTTACGCTTATGCCGATGATTTGGTTGCCGGTTTAAAAGAAGTGGGAGATTTTGATATAAGCGTTGCAGCTTATCCTGAGGTTCATCCTCAAGCCTTGTCGCCTGAGGCTGACTTAGAGCATTTAAAGCGTAAAATGGATGCTGGCGCTAATCAGGCAATAACACAATATTGCTTTGATACAGATAAAATAATAGATTTTATTACAAGGGCTAAAAATTTAGGAGTAAATGATATAACGCCAGGTATTGTCATTATGAATAGGTTTGATCAGTTGATATCATTTAGCAAGCGTTGTGGCGCTGAAATTCCAAACTGGATGTATCAAATATTTGATGGCCTTGATGAGACGCCGGCAAGTCGCGATGCCGCCGCTGCATATATTGCCGTAGAGCAGTGTAGGCTTCTTATGCAACACGGGATTAATAAGTTTCATTTCTATACTTTAAATAGATATGATTTAACTGCTTCTATCTGTCATTTGCTGGGAGTAAATAATGCAACTAAAAACTCGTGAGACACAACTTTTGTTTGACATCATCGGAAAAGACAACCTACGTTTTGTAGGAGGTTGTGTCAGAAATTCTCTATTGCAAAAAGAAAATACCGATATAGATCTTGCTACCGTCAAGAAGCCGCAAGAGGTGATGAATCTTTTAAAAAATGCTAATATAAGGGTTGTTGAAACAGGAATAAAATATGGTACCGTAACTGCGGTAATAGACGGACAGGCATTTGAAATTACAACTCTAAGGCGTGACTTAAAATGTGACGGAAGATATGCTGAAGTCGAATTTACTGACGACTGGGAAGAAGATGCCAGTAGAAGGGATTTTACTATTAATGCAATGTCTTGTGATCTCGATGGTAAATTATATGATTATTTTTCTGGTAAAGAGGATCTTGCTGCAGGCCTGGTGCGTTTTGTAGGTGATGCTAACGAGCGTGTTGAGGAAGACGTGCTTAGAATTCTAAGATTCTTTAGATTTAATGCATATTTTGCGCATGATTTTGACAGTTTAGATAAAGCATCTTTAGATGCCTGTGTAATGCTTGCTAAAAATCTCCCTAAATTATCGGGTGAACGGATCAGTAATGAGATGTTTAAATTGTTAGATGCGCCACATGCCGATGAAGTTCTGAAAATTATGTATAAATTAGGTATAACTGGATATTTATTCGGTATGGATGTAAATATTAACGCCCTTAATAATTTAGATTTAGATAATTTGCGGTTAGATTATTTAAGTAAGCCTTTATTACGCTTAGCGGCCTTGTTAAGCGGTAATATATCAGATGCTGCATTTACAAGGTTTATTGCATTATGGCGGTTATCAAGGAAAGACAGTATATTCTTACATAATGTATTATTTCCGGTTTTTCCATATAGTGAAAGTATGGATATATCAGGGCAAAGAAAATATATGCGAATTGCGGGTAAGGATGTATTTGTTGCCGTTATGCTAATCAATTCTAAAAATTATTTAGAAACGCATAATAAAATATATGAAGCGCTAAACTGGGATATTCCTAAATTTCCTGTTTCCGGTAAGGATCTGATTATTTTAGGAATTGGCGAGGGGAAAAAAATAGGAGAAATGCTCGCATTTGCTGAAAAATGGTGGGAAGAAGGCGGATATAAAGCCGGGAAAGAAGATATTCTCCAGTATATACAAGGTGAGTTTTAGATCAATTAATTACTTAAATAGATTTAATTGCTATATTATACTGATGATTGGTCTTTATTTTGATCTGTTTGTACTGTGTAATTAATATCAGGATTGCACTTATACAGTAATTTCATTTTTTCCTTTACCATATTGGAGGCTTCACCCTTGCCATGCTCTAATATATAGCCGTAATCCTCAGCGTCAAAATTTCCATTTTTTATAGCTTCCTTAAACTCAGGCATATGATCTT
>JBIKME010000089.1:0-5171 GCA_044359415.1 Rickettsiales bacterium
GAGGGTATGTTTCTCATTGCTGATATTTTGTTTAAGTAAAAAGACCTCCTTATGCATAGCTGGTTTTTTTATACTTATCAACTAAAAGCTATACATATAGACTATCTATTAATAAACTCTTTGTTTGCTAAGAATTATATCTGCAAGCCGCTCTCTCTGTGTGTGTGTGGAGAAGCTCTATCAGTCATAGTAGAAGGTCCTGCTCTCATTGCTTCTTGCATATTTGCCATTAATTCTGCAGCTTGTATGCCAAATTGCAAAGTAGCACCTGAGATTCCGCTTTCTGGAACCACTCCACAACTAACGTTCCTTACACCTATAGCCATATATTTATCTCCTAAATATACCCGTTTGGGGCATGTTATGTTACTTATTATACATCTTATTGTTTATATTGTCACTAGAAAATAGTTATATAGTTATATTATGTTTTGATAATGACTATTTAAGCGCATCTTTTTTATAATTTTGCTTTAATAATTTTTAATAAGATCTGAGATTAACTGTTGTAAAGTTGTGTTTTTTTGTTATTTTTTGTCATCTAAAATATAAATAACTACTAAAATATAAATAACTAATTGTAATGATAAAAAAAATTGCTATTGGAATTGCTATTGGATCTGATCATGCGGGTTTTAAGTTAAAACAAGTCTTAAAGAATTATTTAATGCACCTGGGATGGGATGTGTTGGATTTAGGGTGTGATAGTGAAAAATCAGTAGATTATCCTGATTATGGATTTATGGTGGCAGATAAAGTGGCTAATGGCGAAGTTAAATTCGGCCTTGTTATCTGCGGTAGTGGTATAGGAATTAGCATTGCCGCTAATAGAAATAATAAAGCAAGAGCAGCATTATGTTATAGTGCTGAGATTGCAAAGTTGTCAAGGCAGCATAATGATGCAAATATACTTGCGCTTGGATCTAGATTTACTAGTGATGAGGATGCAAAAAAATATCTGGATGTCTTTTTATCTACCGAATTTGAAGGTGGCAGGCATTCAGATAGAGTAAATAAACTATATAATTGTTAAAGATTAGTTTTAAGATTAGGAAAAATTATGTCAAACTTAGCGGAAAAAATTATGGATAATTCTAAAAATACATTTTTTAACGGACAGTTGAGTCAATCTGACCCTGAAATATATAAAGCTATAACAGGAGAATTAGGTCGTCAGCAAAATCAAATTGAGCTTATAGCTTCAGAAAATATAACCAGCCGTGCCGTTATGCAGGCTCAGGGAAGTGTCTTTACTAATAAATATGCCGAAGGTTATCCGAATAAACGTTATTACGGTGGTTGTGAATTTGCTGATGATATAGAGCAGTTGGCAATTGACAGGGCTTGCGAACTGTTTAACTGTACATATGCTAATGTGCAACCAAATTCAGGATCTCAAGCGAATCAAGGTATTTTTTTAGCACTACTGCAACCAGGTGATACTATATTAGGTTTATCGCTTGCCTCAGGTGGACATTTAACACATGGTGCCGCTCCTAATATGTCTGGTAAGTGGTTTAATTCTGTACAATATGGTGTAAGAAAATCAGATGCCCTTATTGATTATGATGAGGTAGAAAAACTAGCTATCGAAAATAAGCCTAAGCTAATAATTGCAGGCTGCTCTGCGTACCCTAGAGTTATTAATTGGGCGCGTTTTCGTGCAATAGCGGATAAAGTAGGTGCTTTATTTATGGTGGATATGGCGCATCTTGCCGGATTAGTAGCGGCCGGTACTTATCCAAGTCCAATTGAGCATGCACATGTTGTAACTACTACTACTCATAAAACACTTAGAGGTCCTCGCGGTGGGATGATTTTATCAAAATATCCTGATACAGTAGTTAAAAAAACCGCTTCAGGTAAAGATATAACACTAGGAAATGCTATTAACTCATCTATTTTCCCAGGCCTGCAAGGAGGTCCATTAGTACATGTAATTGCCGCCAAGGCAGTAGCTTTAAAAGAATGTATGTCGGATGAATTTAAACAATACGGCAAAGATATTATAAATAATGCAAGGGTTCTAGCCGAAGTGCTAATAGAAAGAGGTGTTGATATTGTAAGTGGCGGTACTGATAGTCACGTCGTATTAGTTGATTTGCGCCCAAAAGCTGTAAACGGCAAAGAAACTGAAGAGTCATTGGAAAGAGCAGGCCTCACTTGTAATAAAAATGCTATCCCTTATGACCCGGAGAGCCCTTTTGTTACTTCCGGCGTGCGTCTTGGAACCCCAGTTGGAACAAGTCGTGGTTTTGGCAAGGAAGAATTTAAACTTATAGGTAATTTGATAGGTGATGTGTTGGATGGTCTTGCTAAAAATAAAGCAGATAATAGTAGGGCCGAACAAGCTGTTAGAAAAAAGGTAGAAGAGTTGTGCGCTAAGTTCCCGATTTATTCTAATATAGGATAAGAGGTTAGTATGCGTTGTCCTTTTTGTGGTTATGATGATACACAAGTAAAAGACTCCAGGCCATCTGAAGAGGGTAACTCTATACGCAGGAGAAGGTTTTGTATTGAATGTGATTCAAGATTTACAACTTTTGAACGTGTGCAACTTAAAGAATTAGTTGTTATAAAAAAAGATGGAAAAAAGAAGCCTTTTGACAGAGATAAACTAGCAAGTTCTATTAGAATTGCAGTTAGAAAAAGACCTGTTACACCAGAGCAGGTTGAAATGGCTGTAAATAATATTGTTAGAAAGTTAGAAAGCTCTGTCGATACTGAAATTGAGAGTGATAAAATTGGAGAAATTGTAATGGAGGTTTTAGCTACAATTGATCCCGTGGCATATATTAGATTTGCCTCTGTGTATAGACAATTTAGGGAAGCAAAAGATTTTGGAGAATTTGCCAGCAAGATTGATAACATCGTAAGCAACTAGCTTAGAACTATTATGTCAGATGTAATTCATGAAAAATATATGCAAATAGCTATTTCTTTAGCTAAAAGAGGGCTAGGTAATGTTGCGCCTAATCCAACGGTAGGATGTGTTATTGTAAAAGATAATAGAATTATTTCTTCTGCGGTAACTGATACAGGTGGTAGACCGCATGCTGAAGCTTTGGCATTAAAAGGAAAAGATGTATCTGGCGCTACGGCATATGTAACATTAGAACCTTGTTGTCATTATGGCAAAACTCCGCCATGTACTGAAGCTATAATTAATTCTGGAATCAAGAAAGTTGTAATAGCTGCTCTTGATCCGTATTTTCAAGTAGCAGGGCAGGGAATAAGAAGGTTAAAAGATGCGCAAATAGAGGTTATTTATGGCGTATGTGAGGAGCAAGCCAAAGAGTTAAACTCAGGTTTTTTTTATGTACAGGAAAAAGCCAGGCCTTATGTTACTTTAAAACTTGCCATAAGTGCTGATAATAAAATTGCTGATTCTAGCGGCCATAGTAAATGGATCACATGTGAAAGAACAAGGCAGTATGCGCATTATATAAGAGCGTTAAATGATGCTGTTATGATAGGATCAGGTACTCTTGTTTTAGATGATCCTCAGTTAACATGCAGGCTTCCTGGTATGTTTAAACAAAGCCCTGTAAGAGTTGTTCTAGACAATAATATGGCTATAAAAAAAGATAGTAAGTTAGTAACAGGTTATAAAAGAAATTTAATCCCTGTTTGGGTTATTACCTCTGCCGGTAAAAATGATGATATTCTTAATAAAATAGGAGTAAAAATATTTAATTGTACCGATAAGGTTGATATATTAGAGGCTTTAAACATATTAGCTAAACAAGGAATTACAAGGCTATTGGTAGAGGGTGGTAGTAGTGTGGCATCTTCTTTTATCAAAGAAGATGTGGTAGATGAATTTGTAGTAATGCGATCTAAAAAAATCATTGGTGCAGATGGTATAGAGGCAATTAGAAACTTTGATCTTGCAGATGTTTTGAAAAGTAAGTTCAGAAAAATATCTAAAAAATCAATTGAAGATGATATAGTGGAAATTTACAAAAAAATATTATAGTATTGTACAAAAACATTACAAAATTGAAATAAAAGAGCTTGATAATCATATATTGCATAATGTAATAAGTGATTTGTTCTTTTTAGATAAACACAAAAATATATTTATGAGTAAAGCACATCTTCTAGTAGTTTCATTATCACAAATAACAGGCCTCAACGACGTGTCTACATCAGTTAATGCGTTTGCACAAAAAACAGGACTGACTCCCGTCGCTGTAAGAGCGGCTCTGTTTTTCGATCAGGTTATAGCACCTTTATCTAAATGTACCGGAGGTAGTTATACTCGACAATTTAATGCGGGAACGATTAACGAGGATGAATTTTGTAACGGAATTAGAAAAAGATTAGGAGTAAAAAAAAATCAATTAAGTGATGAGAAAGTGAAAGAATGTTGGAACTCAATGTGTACATTTAATGATAAAGTGAGGGATCAAATACAAGCTGTCAAAGATTTCTTAAACGACAATAATAACTGTCATCTGATTATTGTTACTGATACCAATCCTATGCATCACGATTTTAATCTCAAGCAAATAGGCGGGCAAGAATTCGATAATAGTAGAGTTCATTTTATTAACTCATTTGACCCACTTGTTAAGGGAAAAAGTAAATTTGATAGAGCAATAAGTGGCATCTTAGAATTACAATTAAAAGAAATACTTCCAAAAGGGCAAAATATATCAATTACTTCTTTTCATAGATCTATAGATGCATAACAATTGTTCAGTCAGTTGCCACCGAAGGAAGAATTTAGAGGAAAACATACTGCTCATGTAAGATTTGGGGGAAGTGCAGTGAATGTTAGAACTACAGGTAAGACTAATATTGCTGATGCTTTTGCACAAGCATTAGCAAATCGAACTCCTGCTCGAGCCAATCGTTAACATACCTTACAATTCAAGAATTATTTTTTTCTCGCTAAAGCTACTTTTTTCTTTAACTCATTATAATCCATAGCTCCAGGATATATCTGACCATTAATTATAAATGCTGGAGTGCCGGCAATATTTAATGACTTAGCTAGCTCATGATTTTCATCAATAATTTTTTCTATTTCTTTAGAATCCATTAATTCTGATATAGCCTTTGCATCTAATCCGTTATCAGATGCAATTTTTAGAATTGCATCTTTGCCTGAGACACGAGTTTTCATAAGAGATTTGTGAAAATCAATGTATTTGTCAGGATTT
>JBIKME010000030.1:0-8488 GCA_044359415.1 Rickettsiales bacterium
TTTTATAACTTCAACTGTCAAATCAAGATAAAATATTTTAGATAAAATATTTATGCGGCCCTTTTAATCTCAAGTCTGTCAAATATATCACAAAGAGCATCGACAAGTTTTTCCATCATTTCATCGGTATGAAAAGGACCGGGAGTTATTCTAAGACGCTCAGTACCTCTTGGAACTGTTGGAAAATTAATATGTTGTACAAATATATTATATTCATCAGATAAATATTTAGACGCAGCTCTTGCAAGATCAGGATTACCTATCATAACCGGAACTATATGCGTAACCGAATCTATAAACGGTATCTGGCATTGCCGTAACATTGATTTTAAGCGCTCAACTCTTTCCTGCTGTTTACGACGCTCTATATCAGACTCTTTTAAATATCTGATACTGGCAGTTGCCGCTGCAGCCAAAGAAGGAGGTAAAGCAGTAGTAAAAATAAAGCCTGGAGCATAACTTCTAATTGCATCTACAATCATAGCATCAGATGCTATATATCCACCCATTACACCATAAGCTTTGGCTAAAGTTCCTTGTATTATAGTAACTCTATCTGACAAGCCCTCACGTTGTGCTATTCCGCCGCCTGTAGGCCCATACATACCTACAGCATGCACCTCATCTAAATAAGTAATAGCATCATATTTATCAGCTAAATCACAAATTTCTTTTATTGGAGCTATATCGGCATCCATAGAGTAAACCGACTCAAATGCTATTATTTTTGGCCTATTTGGATCTGCTTGTTTTAATAGCTCTTCCAAATGGTCTACATCATTATGACGAAATATGTATTTTTCCGACTTACCAGATCTAATGCCCTGAATCATTGATGCATGATTTAACTGATCTGAAAAAGTAATTACATCTGGTAATATATTAGCCAAAGTACTTAAAGTTGCCTCATTTGCAACATAACCGCAAACAAAAGCGAGAGCTCTTTCTTTATCATGCAAACTTGCAAGCTCTTCCTCTAAAACAACAACGCTATGATTATTACCGGAAATATTTCTTGTACCACCCGCTCCTGCCCCCATAGTTTTAGCCGCATGTTCTAAAGCAGATATCACTTGCGGATGCTGCCCCATACCTAAATAATCATTACTGCACCACATGGTGATATCTTTGTTATTAGAGTAATCTCTTGCTTGGGGAAAGCCTCCGGCGTAGCGAGCAATATCGGTAAAAACCCTGTAATTACCGTCAATCTTTAGCTTATCTATTGCTGAGGAAAAGAATTTTTTATAATCAACCATTTTTAAACTTGCTATTTTTATTCTAGTTATAAAATATTAATCAGAAGTCTTCACTTCCATAGCTTCCCTATGATTCTTGGTAAGCATAGTGAAATTTATATATAAAGATATAGAAAACAACAACAAAGCACCTAATTGATGTAGTGAAGCTAACAATATCGGTACATTATACAATAAAGTAAAAACTCCCAACATAAACTGCACCAATAATATAACAAATAACATGTTAGTTGCAAAGCTAATTTTTGTTTTTCTGTTAAAAAACCAGAACAATATAATTGCTAAAGATAATATAAAGGCTACGGATCTATGCGTAAATTGAACTGTAAGATTATTTTCAATAATATTTAGATACCATGGCTGCATGGTAAATAAACCGTCCGGTATTAGCTTTCCTTCCATTTTTGGGAAGCTATTATATATGAGACCAGCATCCAGTCCGGCTACCAGCCCTCCTAAAAAAACCTGCGTAAATATTACTATCGTAATAAATATAGAAAATATTTTATTAGCTCTATTAAATTTTGTAACTATCTTACGCTGAAAATATTGCCCAAGGGCCAATAAATATAACAAAGCAAATATAATAAATGCTGTGCATAAATGAAATGCAAGCCAGTAATGACTGACATAAGGCCGGTCTTTTAAACCACTGCTTACCATGAGCCAGCCAATAGTAGCCTGAGCAGCTCCCAACAAAAAAATACCCATCAGCTTCAAAATAAAAGAACCGGTAAAAGCTCTTTTATAAGCAAAGAAAATAAGTGGTACTAAAAAAACAATACCGGTTATTCTTCCTAAAAGCCGATGAATAAATTCAAGCCAAAAAATATTCTTAAATTCAGCAATATTCATCCCATAATTAATTTTTTGATATTCAGGGCTTTGTCTGTATTTTGTAAATTCCTCGTCCCAGCTTTGTTCGTTAAAAGGAGGAAACCAGCCTGTTACAGGCTTCCAGTCGGTCATTGACAATCCAGAGCCTGTAAGACGGGTTACTCCACCAATAGCTACCATTAACGCAACCATAAAACAGCAAAGAAACAGCCATACTGCTATCTGTTTATTATATGCCATTATACACCCCTTTGAAATCTATTAAAATGTATATTAAAAACTTGCGCCAGAACAATAGCTGATATATCTATTCTTAAAAAGAATTTTTGCAAGAAAAACATAAATACCAAGAAAAACATAAATACTATGCATAAATACCATGATGAAAAATAAGGACTTATCAATTCCGGACGACAACAGAGTATTTTTAATAAGATATTGGCTTATTCTTGCTGTTTTAGCTCTAGCTGCGGCTGGTATATATTCTTTACCTCCGGTTATTTTACGCGGACCCTTCTTTGCTAACATTCTGCCTGTCGAACATATATTTGCTACATCACTAGTTCTTCATGTTGATTTATCTGTTTTAGTTTGGTTTTTATCAATGTGTGGAGTTTTATGGAGTTTTTTAGCTGATAGTAAAAAATTCTGGATCTATAAAATAAGCTTCCTGCTAGCTGCAACTGGTACATTACTAATTGCCTTATCGCCATTTTTTGGAGAAACCAATCCTTTAAAAAACAATTATATACCAGTATTACAAAATGCGGCGTTTTTTATAGGATTAAGTATTTTTGCCTGCGGAATAATTTTTCAGGTATTTCTAACTCTATCTTGCTATCGCATGATACAATCAAATATATTAAATTATGGTATTTATATTAGCGCATTAATAGCTCTAATAGCTCTTATTTGCTTTATTATCTCTCATTTAATCACAGATACACCAAATCAAAGTAATGCTTTATATTATTATGAGACAATTTTTTGGGGAGGTGGGCATGTTTTACAATATTGTTTTACTACCTCCATGCTCGTATCGTGGCTTTGGATGTCAGATGTCATCGGTATTAAAAAAATATTATCCAATAAGCAGATATTAGTCTTACTGTTAGTTAATATATTAATTACCTTACCATCACCTTTATTTTATTTATTAGATGATTCAGGATATCTATTTACTTTACAGATGCGTTACGGCGGAGGAATCTCAGCATTAGTAATAGGAGGAACAATTTTAGCGTCATACTTATATTGCGGATGGAATAAAACAATGAGTCATAATATAAAAGTATGCTTAATTTTATCGATAATATTATTTGGCTATGGCGGCTTACTAGGTTATATGATAAGCGGAATTAACGTTACTATTCCCGCTCACTATCATGGATCGATAGTAGCTATTACCCTAGCGTTCATCGGATTATCATATTACTTATTACCAAAATTAGGCTTTGGTAATACAGATGGGAAAATTGCTACCTGTCAGCCATATATATATGGATTAGGTCAAATAATTCATATCACTGGATTAGCCTGGATGGGAGGATACGGGGCTTTACGTAAGTCTGCGGCATCTTCACATGAAATTAGTAATATTTTTCCAAAATTAATGTTTTTTATAGGAGGATCGTTAGCAATTTTAGGAGGTCTGTTATTTATTATAGTCGTTTTTAGATCTTTACTAAGAAAATCAAACTCTAATAATCAATAGCAGGTCAGCATCATAACCGAAGAATACATATTTATTAAATAAAGTTGTTAGCTGACATGTTCTAAAAAATTCGGCAGCGTTACAGAAACTAGAAAAAGTTTTAGCTTAAATCCTCTTTACTCATTTTGTATTAATGTCAATTAAAGGAATAACCCAAAAATCGGACATAGAAACAATTTTATGGAAGTTATATAATTTCGTAAAATTGTTTCGATCTCGGATTTTGGGACTGTGTAAACATCTTGCAAAAAAAAATAAAGCTGCTACATATCTAGCATAATTTAATAAGCATTACCTGATATGTCCAAACCAACTCAACAAGAAGCAGAAAACGCGGTAAAAACTTTACTTGACTGGATAGGCGAAGATTCTTCACGCGAAGGTCTATTAGATACTCCCAAAAGAGTAATAAAAAGTTTTAGTGAATTTTTTGGCGGCTACGACATAGACCCTAAAGATCTTTTACAGCGTACCTTTTCTGAAACTGCAGGCTATGATGAAATGATCATCCTAAAGGATATACGCATAGAATCACATTGCGAACATCACATGTTACCTATAATTGGCAGGGCTCACATAGCATACTTACCCGGTAAAAGAGTTGTCGGAATAAGTAAATTAGCAAGAATTGCAGACGCTTATTCTAAGCGCTTGCAGATTCAAGAAAAACTTACGGCGCAAATTGCATCAGCTATAAATGACGTATTACAACCCAAAGGTGTAGGTGTGGTCATTGAAGCCGCTCATCAATGCATGAGTACGCGCGGCGTTCATAAATACGGCGCAATAATGAAAACAAGCCATATGCTCGGATTATTTAGAACTGATAAAAAAACTCGTCAGGAATTTATTGATTTAATAAACAATCACGGTAGAACTGAAATTAACGTATAATTTAGATTGAATCTATAATATAAGATTCCGGTAACTATATAGCTTAGATAAAATTTGCATAAAACTCATGATTAACTACAGACCGATATTTCTGGCAATAGGAATTTTACTTAGTGTTTTATCAGTTGCGATGCTGATTCCTGCAACATTTGATTATGCGGCACATAATCAGGAATATGTTAGTTTTTTTATCTCCTCTTTTTTAACGGCATTTGTCGGTATCAGTTTATTTTTAACCAACAGAGGGCATACCAACTCCATAAACATCAGACAAGCATTTATATTAACCTCAGGAAGCTGGACTGTGTTAGTCGCATTTGCAGCACTTCCATTATATTTTTCAAATCAAGACCTTAGTTATACCGATTCATTCTTTGAAGCCATGTCAGGATTAACCTCAACAGGAAGTACAATACTTACCGGGCTTGATAACATGCCTCCTGGAATTTTATTATGGCGCTCTTTATTACAATGGATGGGAGGAATAGGAATTATCGTTGTGGCACTCGCTATTTTACCAATGCTAAATATTGGCGGTATGCAGTTATTCAAAACCGAATCATCAGATAAATCTGATAAAATATTACCCAGAACAGCTCAGCTATCTTTTGCCATTAGCAGTGTTTATTTAGCCATTACATTAATGTGTACCATTTCATTAATAATGGCCGGTATGAGCAATTTTGACGCCATCAATCATGCCATGTCAACAGTTTCCACAGGTGGACTTTCCACACATGATCAGTCTGTCGCATATTTTAACAATGTCAAAATAGAAATAATTATTATCATTTTTATGCTAGCAGGCGGCATACCATTTACCTTATATATAAGCATGATCCAGGGGAACCTAAAATCACTTACTAATAATACACAAGTCAGATGTTTTTTTGCTATAGTATTAATAACCGTATTAGCCGTTGCAATAGAACTGCACTTGATAAAAGATTATGACGTCCTCACATCAATAAGATACGCACTATTTAATATTGTATCAGTAATCACCACTACAGGATTTTCTTCTGCTAATTATTCAGAATGGGGAACTTTTTCAGTCACGTTAATATTAATGTTATTAGTAGTTGGTGGCTGCACAGGGTCAACCACAGGCGGTATTAAGATATTTCGTTTTCAGGTATTATATCAAACCGCTAAAGCACAAATTGATCATTTAATTCATCCCCACGCGGTTATAAGACCTCGCTTTAATGGTAAACCTATAACAGATGATATCTCCTCATCAGTAATGAGCTTTACCACATTATATATATTTTCGCTTGTAGTGGTCTCAGTTTTATTATCGATGTGCGGACTGGATTATTTGACAAGCATGAGCGCCGCAGCGGCAAATCAGGCAAATTTAGGAGTAGGACTTGGAAGCGTAGTAGGCCCGGCAGGAAATTTTTCAAGCCTGCCTGATATGGCAAAATGGATTTTGTCATTTGCTATGCTACTTGGACGCCTAGAGATATTTACGATTTTAGTATTATTTGCTCCATCTTTCTGGAAAAACTAGAATTAGCCTACTATATTTACCTTTTGTTAATTAATTTATAATAGAATTTGTAAAAAGGTATTTTATAAAGTATTAGATATGATTTATAGTAAAGATAATAATAATCAAACTCCCACTTCCATTTCTACAAGCGAACCTGTCAATCAGGAACCTATAACGCATCTCGATTCAGATGGCTCAGATATATTTGCAGAACATAACATCCAGACCAATAGTCAAAATAACAGCGCTGCAGGAAATAATGTAGCTAAAGTTATAAAAGAGATTAAAGAACTTAATGAAATGATACCCAAAGCAAAATCTTCTGAAGAATTAGTGGAAATCCTAAGAAATATCTAACATCTCTCAGGAACTATCACATGTTCCGGCTATACAATATTATCTATCAATAACAGCCGTAACATATCTTGAGCATCGAGACAAATATCTGATAATAAATAAACGAATACAAGATAATATGCAGAAGTTACGCGTCAAAGATATGTATAGCGCAAGTAGTAATCGGACATATAGTGATATTGATGAAAAAAAAATTAGCGATATAAGTACAATAGCAGCAATAACAAGACAAGGTATTGTACAAATGCAAAAACAAATAGTAGCAGCAAAAAAAGAAAATATAATTAACGATATCTTAGAAACCAATCTATTTGATATATTAAATAACGCACAAGTAGTAGAACAAGATATAATTAAATATCACAACAGCAATAAAGGATAATTAAATAATATAAAGGCAGCTACAGCTTATTACCAAATTTATAACTTTAGGCAGCGCTATTACTTTCAGTATTATTTTCATGCTTTTTAGAGGTGAAGTTAAAGCCACCAAATCTTTTGTTAAATTCAGCAACTTTACCGGCTTTTTCGTTAACTAAGGTTCCGCCACCAGTCCAAGCAGGATGAGTATTGATATCTATATCTAATTGCAAAGTATCTCCCGCCTTACCGTAAGTAGAACGAGTAGTGAATTTTTTACCGTTAGTCATAACAACTGTTATTTCGTGATAATCCGGATGTATATTTGCCTGCACCTAAGTCTCCTCGTTTATATTCAAATTCTTACGGCTAAAATTAAAAATAGGGTTCACCTTCTACAACACAAGCGATACTTAAGCAAGCTTTTTTATTTTTTCTTAATTATTTTCTTAACTAAAATACTAAAAATCTGATTTTGTTTCTTCTTTTCTATTTTAAACCAAAATCCATAAAATTCAAACTCCTGACCGACTTCAGGAATAGTCTCGGTTTCATTGATAATTAGCCCGGCAACCGTAGTAGCTCTTTCATCAGGCAAGTTCCACTCCAATTGACGATTCAGATCGCGAATAGTCACATCCCCATTTACTCTATAATTACCATTTACCAATTTCCTAGCTACATTAGTGGCGCTTCCATTTTCTTCATCAATTTTACCTACAATCTCTTCTAATATATCCTCAAGAGTTATAAGTCCTATCAAATCTCCGTACTCATCTACAACAATAGCTATATGGTTACGTTTTTGTCTAAATTGAAACAACTGATTTCTGACACTATTTGTCTCAGGAACAAACCACGGCTTAGAGGCTATACTTCTGATATCCAGCTTATCAACATCCCCTTCATACGAACGCAATGCTTTAATAAGAAGCTTAACATGTAAAACCCCAATTATATTATCCGGCCTTTCTTCCCAAAGTGGGATTCTAGTATACTTACTATCCAGAACAGTCGTTATTATATCTCTGGCAGGTTGATTGATATCTATGGAATATATATTTTTTCGATGAATCATTATTTCTTCAACTTCCATGTTTGAAAGATCCAATATGCTCCTTAGCATATCTTTTTCACCTTTGACTACACTTCCTTCCATATGATGCATATCAATTGCGCCACGCAACTCATCAACTGCTGAAAAAGGATCAATGTCATCCTTACTTACTCCTATTATTTTCATAAATAAAGTTACTATAAGCTGTACCATCCTGGTAAAAGGATAACATATTTTAACCAGAATGTTTAATATAGGAGCAACTGCCAAAGCAACTTTTTCCGAGTTATAAAATGCATATGTTTTTGGCATTACTTCAGCGAATATCAAAACAAGTATCGTCATAATTATAGTCGCGTAAACGACTCCTTCATCACCGAATAAATTGATCGCAAGACTTGTAGCCAAAGCTGACGCTAATATATTGACCGCATTATTGCCTAATAAAAGAGTTCCTATCAAACCCTCTTTGTCATCACGAAGTTTTGAAACCAGCTTCGCTCTCTTATTAC
>JBIKME010000008.1:0-12943 GCA_044359415.1 Rickettsiales bacterium
TAATGACGTTTACTTCTCCGACGATTCTGTTCATGAGGCACATGACGTATTGATGTGTATAGCAGGCGGGCGTTATGTTACGGAAGCCGATAGAAAAAAAGTAACTATAGAAAATTATTTTAAAACCACTCGCCAGATGGTTAATCTTTTTGAAGACATACCGGAAGCTATAGAAAATACTATAAATATTGCAAAGCGTTGTTCCGTAATGTCGCAATTTCGTAAACCTATTCTTCCTCATTTTGATTGTGGAGATGGCAGGTCTGAGGCACAAGAGCTGCAAAAACAAGCAAGAGAAGGATTGCAAATCAGGTTGGAGCAGTATGTCTATAAAGAGGAGCATTCAGAGGAAGAAAAAAAACAAATAGAAAAAACATACTTTGACAGACTGGATTTTGAACTAGAAGTTATCAATAATATGGACTTTCCAGGTTATTTTTTGATAGTATCTGATTTTATAAAATGGAGCAAATCAAAAAATATACCAGTCGGTCCGGGTCGTGGTTCAGGAGCCGGTTCCGTAGTAGCCTGGAGCTTGCAAATTACAGACCTTGATCCGCTTCATTTTGGATTGTTATTTGAACGATTCTTAAATCCAGAGCGTATATCAATGCCGGATTTTGATATTGACTTCTGTCAAGAGCGGCGAGAAGAAGTAATAAAATATGTACAAGAAAAATATGGCAGAGATAGGGTTGCTCAAATTATTACATTTGGAAAATTACAGGCAAGAGCGGTAATTAGAGATGTAGGCCGTGTACTGCAAATGCCTTATGGCCAGATTGATAGAATCAGTAAAATGATACCTTTTAATCCATTGGAGCCGGTAACGCTCTCAAAGGCATTATCAATGGACCGTAACTTCAAACAGATGGTGGCGGATGATCATGAAATTGCTAAATTAATAAATATAAGTTTGAAGCTTGAGGGGTTAAATCGTCATGCTTCAACACATGCAGCCGGAGTCGTGATAGCCGACAGACCGCTGGATGAGCTGGTTCCTCTTTATCTTGATCCTAGAACTGATATGCCGGTTTGTGGTTATTCAATGAAATATGCAGAGGGCGCCGGACTTGTTAAATTTGATTTTTTAGGACTTAAGACACTTACGGTAATTTCTAAGGTGTGTGAACTAGTAAGAAAGACGGGAATAGAAATAGACATATCTAAAATTCCAATAGATGATAAAAAAACATTTGAAATGATATCTAAAGGTGATTCTGTTGGTGTTTTCCAGATTGAGAGCGCCGGAATGCGCGACGCTTTAAGAAAAATGAAGCCGGATAATATTGAGGATATTATTGCGTTGATATCTTTGTATCGCCCCGGTCCTATGGATAATATTCCGGCATATATAGCCCGGAAACATGGACTTGAGGAGCCGGATTATCTGCATCCGATGCTGGAAGATATTCTAAAAGAGACATATGGTGTTATAATTTACCAAGAACAGGTTATGCAGGTTGCCCAGGTAATGGGAGGCTATAGCTTGGGGGCTGCTGATTTGTTGCGTCGTGCAATGGGGAAAAAAATAGCGTCTGAAATGGAAATGCAGCGTAAAATCTTTGTAGAGGGAGCTATAAAAAATAATGTAGATAAAGATAAAGCCGGCTTTGTTTTTGATTTGGTGGCTAAGTTTGCCGGCTATGGATTTAACAAATCGCATGCTGCAGCATACGCGATGATATCTTATCAGACGGCCTATTTAAAGGCCCATTATATAGTGGAGTTTTTATGTGCGTCAATGAATCTAGATATTATAGATACGGATAAAATCAATACTTTCCGTCAGGAGGCTGTTGAGAGGGGTGTGATAGTTTTGCCACCTGATATAAACAAGTCATTTGCCCACTTCATGCCGGAAAAAACAGCTGATGGTCAGCTGGCTATAAGATGGGGGCTTGGGGCTTTAAAGAATGTTGGCGTTGCGGCAATGAAGCTTTTAGTGGAAGAAAGAGAAAAAAAAGGCGCGTATAAAGATATCTTTGATTTAGCCGCAAGAGTTGGCGGCCAGATTATGAACAAGAGGCAGCTCGAAAGTTTAATCAAAGGAGGGGCTTTTGATTATCTTCACAAAAACAGAAAACAGATATTTGATGGCATTGCTGAGATTTTGCGCTTTAGTGTCTTACTCAATTCAGAAAAAAACAGTAACCAAAATAGCTTATTTAGCGATCTAGATCAGGCTGAAACAGATAAGCCTAAATTACTGGACACGAATGATTGGCCGGCTAAAGAAAAAATGAATAATGAATTTTCGGCTATCGGCCTATATCTTAATCAACATCCCATAACTACATATAAAAAGACATTACAGAAATTTAAAGTATTATCTTTTTCAGATATAATACTATCTTTGCCTGAGGGGTCTTCAACTGTAAAAGTTGCGGGAGTAGTTATTTCAAAAAGAATGCGTTCATCGCCACGCGGCAGATACGTTACAATTTCATTGTCTGATCACACAGGTATATTTGAAGCATCTATTTATAACGAGGATTTACTTTCGGATGCGCAAGATTTATTAGACCCTGGTAGCTTACTGGTTATGGATGTTGAAATACGCAAAGATGATGGTGGAGTGCGGATGACAGCTACGTCGGTAAAAAATCTTGAAGAGGTTATAATAAAATATAACTTCCAAATAAAATTAAATAATAGTGATAACCTTTCCGTACTTAAAAATATTTTAGGAGACTCTGTGATCGGGCGTTCAAATATTAAGATTTTGACAATGGCGGAAGATCATATTGTAGAGATTTCATTAGCTGATAGCTACAATTTAAATAGTACTAAAATAGAAGAAATTTTAGCCTTAAAAGAAATTGATGAAGTAGTTGAATTTTAAAATTGTTATTTCTATTGAGAGTTGTAATAGAAAGAGATATTGTAACAATGTTAGCTTTTTCTAATAAAATTATCGGTTTAGATCTAAATAAGGAGTATAATGTTGGACATATCAAATTTGGTATACTGGGATAATAACTATAGCTTAATTTTAATTTTTAATTTAGCAATAGCTATTGCTATTTTTACTTCAATTAGGCTCTTTTTGGGTTTTGTATCTCACATCAGCGCAACTAAAGAGCTTTTTCAAAAAGATAATACAGCCTTTGGCATATCATTGTCGGCTGTGTTATTTTCTGTAACTATAGTTTTAACGGGCGCTATATATGGAGATCCCATTTATACGCTGGGTGATTCAGTGATAGCTGTGGGTTTATACGGGCTTTTGGGCCTTGGTTTAATGTCGTTAACCAGATTAATATTTGATAAAATAGCTCTGCCGAAAATATCTATTAGTGATGAGATTATAAAAGGTAATATAACCGCTGCAATTGTAGATGCTGGAAATGTTATTGCTACTGCTATCGTTATCAGAACGGTTATGGTTTGGGTTGATTCTAATACTATTGAGGGGGTTGTTGCTGTTCTGGTCGGGTATCTGATTTCGCAGATTTTGTTAACATCAACCACCTGTCTTAGAGCTTATATTTATGAAAGATCTAACAAAGGCAGGGCTCTAAAAGAAGAATTTACCAAAGGAAATGTTGCGATTGGACTTCGTTTTGCCGGAAGAAAAATAGGTACTGCATTTGCTATAGTTGCCGCTTCTAATATTTTAGTTTTTGACACTTACGGTATTCCTGCATTGTTAGTTGCTTGGGGTTGTGTATCGGTTGTAATGGTAGCAATATTGTCATTTTTATCATATTTAGCTAATAAAATAATATTAGCTAAAATAGACGTAGAGGATGAAATAATAAATCAGCATAATATAGCTCTGGGTGCTGTTCAGTTTACGATATATCTTTCTTTGGGTATGTTGTTAGCAGCGCTTGTGTCATGATTAATAAATAAGTAAGGTTTTGGGCGTATTATAGGGGTTACTAACATAGTTAGGCGATAACTATGTTTTTGTCCCGTGTAAGCGGCTTTAAAATAGCTGCGTAAATTTAGTGAGGAAAATGACATTATGTTTTTTAGTAATCCAGCCAGTGATGCAAAAAAAATTCAAGAAGCAATAGATTACCGGGTTTTAAAGGCAGGCTGGGATTGCATGGCATATATTGATGCAGGCAGTACCAGAAGCACTCATAAAGTGACAACCCCTGCTTGGTTTGCCTTATTTGCAATCCAGAATTACGCAGGGAACTTTAAAAAATTTGATAAAGATGAGCTACATTTTTTAAAAGCTTTGACAAATGTGCATGGCATGTATGATAAAATCATCGCGTCTTTAGAAGATAATTCTAAAAATGAAGAGCTCGGGCGGCATATATTAAATACGAATCCGATTTTAAATGAAATAGTGCCAAATGAATTTTATAATTCAATAAAAATAAATGAGTTTATTGCATCTGTTATTAAAAAATACGTAGTTTTACTGGACGATTTTTACAAAAAATATAAAAGAAAAATAGATCAAGCGATAATAAAGCTGGAAGCCAATAATAAAGAAAATATAGCATAATAAGGCTAAAAAACTTGTAACTTTTAGCGCTAACCGGAGTACTAATGAGCGACGAGAAACACATAACAACTTTTAAGTATGTTTTTAATATAGAAAAAACAGGTGACGATATCCTGCAGGTTGTGCGAATCAATAAACTTAATATTCAATCTCAGATAGATGAGTCTAAAAAACTTCCGGATTGGGCCCGCTTGGATTATAAAAGATGTGATAATTGTAAGCTGCCGGATACTGAATATTGTCCTGTTGCTGCCAGACTTGTGGAACCTATTGAAAAGTTTCAAAAATATAAATCTCAATTTGATTGTAACATCACGGTTATAGCTCAGGAGCGAGCATATATCAAAGATACAAATATTCAGGACGGGCTAAGGAGTTTATTTGGTTTGTTAATGGCAACTAGCGGCTGTCCATCTATGAAAGAGCTGAGTCCTATGGCGCTAACGCATTTGCCGTTTGCCACACTCGAAGAGACTATTTACAGAGTTGTTTCAATGCAATTATTAAAAAGTTATTTACAAAATAAAGAGCATAATTCTATGCCCGGGGCGATGCAAAAGTTAGAAAAAATATATAGTGATGTCAGTGACGTGAATATTGCTATGACGAAACGTTTGGCTGGTTTTGTTTCAAATGACAGCGCCTTAAACGCGGTCGTAGGATTAGACGCTTTGCGGCTTATGGTTCCTATAAATATGGAAAAAACTTTAAAAAATTTTGCACAGATATTTATTGACCAGCAAACTATTTAACTAAACAGATAATAGCAAAAACATTGCGGTATAAAATATGACATTAGAAACATTAGGGCTTATTATTACTGTTATAATGGGGTTGGGTTGGGGTAGTTTTGCCACTATGGCAACTTATAGAATACCGCGAGGCAGGCCGTGGATAGGTGATCGGCCTCGATGTGTCTCTTGTGGCCACGAATTGTACTTAATTGATTATTTTTCTTTATTTTCCTATCTGATTTTAAGAGGAAGTTGCCGATATTGCGGCGTGAAATATGGTTGTCGCCTTAGTTATTTTGTAACAGAATTGTCCATCACCTTTTTATTTGTCCTTTGTTATTTAAAGTATGGTTTTTCTGATTTATTTGTTTTACTCACACTGCTTGTTGTAGCTGCAATAGTACTTGCTGTAGTAGATGCGGAGCATAAAAGAATTCCCGTTAAAATATTACTTTGTGCGACTATGATAGCACTGGTGTATAGAACATTTATGGATCAAACTTTTTATGGCGCTTTATATGGAGCTATTTTGGGTGCTGCGCTGGGAATTTGCATACGTTTTTTATATTTTTACGCAATCGGGAAAAAAGAAATAGGTCTGGATTATGCAAAATGGCAGCTTGAAGATAGATTCGCGGGACCTGGCTTTGATTATGTTAAATTATTGGCTATAAGCGGAATTTTATTACCAATGCACCAATTAATAATATTTACCATAATATGCGGCGTAGCGATCTTTATATGGCGATTAATGAGTGTTAACTCACTGCGATTGGGATCTATAATGTCTGTAGCTCTTGTGTTTATGGTTATATATCCGGAATTAGGAGACTATTTTTATAATCATATTTTTATCGGGTTCTTCAGATAATCTATAAAAGTATGTAAGCGGCCATCCCTAAAAACGCTCCAAATGCAATAACATCTGTTACGGTGGTGAGAATCACTGTGGATGCAATGGCTGGATCTACGCCTCTTTTAACAAGGCCGATAGGTATTAAAGTTCCTGCCAGTCCTGCCAGTAGCAATGTTACTATAGTTGCAAACGCGAATGTTATACTTAAGATAATATTTTGATACCAGATAAAAACCATAACTGCGCTGATAATAGCAAACAGGAGGCCGTTTAGACCGCCGACTAATATCTCTTTGCCGACTACTCTAAGAGCGTTGTTTGTAGTTAGTTCTTTTGTAGCGATTGCCCTTACAATTACGGTTATAGTCTGTGTTCCGGCATTGCCCCCCATTGATGCGACTATAGGCATTAAAACAGCAAGGGAGGATATTTTTTCAATTGTTCCTTCAAAAAACCAGATCACTATCGATGCAACTACTGCTGTCAATAAATTTACCAAAAGCCATGGAAAACGGCGTTTTACCGTGTTTATAAAACTAGAATGTAAATCTGTTTCCAATATTCCGCCTAAATGCAAAATATCTTCTTGAGCCTCTTCTTCGATGACGCTAACTATATCATCTACCGTGATCACACCAATAATTCTATTCTCATCATTTACAACAGGAGCGGAAGCTAAGCCATATTGCCTAAATATATAGGCGACCTCTTCTTGGTCCATATCTGCTTTAATTGTATTAAGATGTTTACTGGTAATATTTTTCATTAGTGTATTGTTTTCCGAGCGGATTATGCGACTCAGCAATACGCCTCCGACAGGTTTCATCTTTGGATCGACAATAAAGATTTCAAAAAACTCTTCAGGCAGAGACCTGTTTTCTTTTAAAAAATCCAATGTTTGCCCAACTGTCCAGAATTCCGGAACGCATACAATTTTTTTATCTATTAGGCGACCGGCGCTATCTTCTGGATATGCCAGACCCTCTACTAACTCATCGCGACGTTCTTTGGGTATTGCTTCTAGTAGTTTTTTTTGGCCTTCTTCTTTTAAGTCTTCAATAAAATCAACAGCGTCTTCGGTATCTAGTTTTGTAATTGCCGTAGCGCTATGAGCATTTCCCAGCAATCTGATAATTTCTTCTTTTACGTTAGTATTTAGTTCTAGTAGAATTTCCGGATCAAAATTTTTGCGAATAAGCGCAATAAATTTTTTCCTTTTTTCATGAGAAATTACATTTATAAAGTCTGCAATGTCAGCTGCGTGTAATTTAGATAAAATTTTGTTTAGCAGCTTTTCGTCGCCTATTTCTATTGAAGAGTTTATCTGCTGATATAAGTCTTCTGAAATACCGTATTGCGTTTCTTCAGGCGGTGTTTGTTGTGGATTTTTTTCATTCTCTTCCATGCTGCCCCCTAAAATTAACAAAAGCTATAAAATTTTCAGCAATCTATATAATTAGATCTAATTTGTCTAGGCTGGTGTTCGTTGTTTTATAAATTTAGATAACTAAATAGTTATTTTGGAAGTAGTTAAGATGGTGAGCGCAAAATAATGTCAATCCCTAGAGCTCCTGATTGTCTTGTAATGATCACGGGCATGCCGTCTTAGGAGGAGCACTTCAGTTTTTTACAATTTCTTCTGCAAATAATAACGATTACACCCTTGTAAGGGGCTGTTTTCTAAGGTTCCAAATACAGCGTAGCCTTGCTTGATATAAAAACCCTTTGCTTGAAAATCGAATGTGTCGAGATGTATCATCGCGCCGCCCAATTTTCTGGCTTCAGTTTCTACGTGCCGTAAAAGCTTTGAGCCATAATCATTATGTCGGTGGTTTTCATCTACCCATAATATTGATACATAGACTGTGGATTTTGCCAGCATTACCGCATTAATCCCGGCAATAATTTTGTTATTTTCCACAATATGGAAATTGAGTGGAATTATAAAATCATCGTGGCTCATTGTGAGGTATTGATGATTAAATTTAATCAATTGTTCGGTTACGTATTCCTTTTCTTTTTCCGATGAGCGTATAATTATTGTGACCATATTGTTTTCGCATTTATTTTTCTGACTATAACAAAATAGGAAAGTGGTGCGACCGAGAAGACTTGAACTTCCACACCCAACAGAGTACAGCGACCTCAACGCTGCGCGTCTACCAGTTCCGCCACGGTCGCGGAGATAAAGCATTAGTTGTATAATTTATTAAAAAAATATATAACTTATTAGTTAGAAAATAGCAGTATTTATAATTTTATCAATATAATAGTTAAAATGCAGGATATCGAGTATAAGATAGATAAAAATTTAACATTTTATAATGATGCAATATCTTTTATGGAACATAGAGTTTCAGATATTATCGCAAATAAAGCACCGGAATGTTTGTGGCTTGTAGAGCATCCGCCTTTATACACTGCAGGGACCAGTGCACAAAAGCAAGATCTACTCGACGCGAATCGATTTCCTGTTTATGAAACGGGTAGAGGAGGGCAGTATACTTATCATGGACCAGGGCAGCGAGTAGGCTATGTAATGATCGATCTTAAGCAGCGTAATGCCCAGGATATTAAGAAATATGTCTATGATATCGAACAGTGGATTATAAATACTCTGGCGGTTCTTAAAATAGAAGGGCAAAGAAGAGTTGGAAGAGTTGGCATATGGGTTGTTTTAGCTGATAATAGTGAAGCTAAAATAGCTGCCGTAGGTATCAGGGTTAGAAAGTGGGTTACATACCACGGGATAGCTTTAAATATCAGTCCCGATCTTTCTCATTATAAAGGTATTGTTCCTTGCGGAATATTGCAATATGGTGTTACATCATTAAAAGATTTAAATATTGATATTTCTGTGCAAGAGGTTGATAAAATATTAATTGAAGAGTTTAAAAATATTTTCTTTATTAAAGGTTAACCAAAAATAAAAGTTAAGAGGAGTCCGTTATGTTGCGTTTGTTTATTGTTCTATCATTGTTATTTTCGCTTACATCGTGCGTAGAGGCTGTGGTCGGTGGAGCTGTTGCGACAGGTACGGTAATCGCCCAAGAAAGAACACCCGGCGGAGCCGTGGACGACATAGGAATTTTTTGGCAAATTAAACATAATTATTTACAAAAGAACGCTCAAGACTTACTTGCCGGTGTCTCTATTGAGGTTATAGAGGGCAGAGTTTATCTTACCGGAAACGTTAATACTACTGAAGCCAGAATCGATGCGGTAAGACTTGCCTGGCAAGTAGATGGAGTTAAGGAAGTAATAAATGAAATAAATATAAATAATGAAAAAACAATAAAGAATATGGTGCAAAATAAATGGATCAAAGGACAGCTTGTAAGCAAGATGATTGTAAATAAAAATATTCGCTCCTTAAATTATTCCATTGAGGTTGTAGATGGTGTTGTTTATCTTATGGGAATTGCAAGAAGTAATGAAGAGCTGGAAGAGGTTACTCGTCTTGCAAGCACTATAAAAGGTGTTCAAAAAGTAATTAGTCATGTAACCCTAAGAAATGAAAACAGAGTCTGAAATGCCCCTTAAAATAGCCATACAGATGGATGCCATTGAATCGATAAATATTGATAGAGATACTAGCTTTGTCCTTGGGTTGGAGGCACAAAAAAGAGGGCATCAGCTATATTATTACCGGCCTTTTGATTTGTTTTTAAAAAATGGGGAAGTGTGTGTCAATATTCAACAGCTAAAATTGCGGCGTGAAAAAAATAATCACAAAGATAATCACAAAGATAATCATTTTGAATTAGGACCAAAGCAACAAATTAGTCTACAAACTATGGATGTAGTCTTAATGAGGCAGGATCCTCCTTATGACATGAATTATTTGACATATACTTATATGTTAGAAAGAATTCATCCTAAGACATTAGTAATAAATAATCCTAGGGAAGTTAGAAATTGTCCTGAAAAGTTATTTATATTTAATTTTCCGGAATATTTAGCTCCAACATTAATATCATCTAATTACCGGGATATTCATGAATTTAAAAAAGAACATGGTCAAATAATAGTAAAGCCTTTATATGCATATGGCGGAGCCGATGTATTTAAAATAGATAATGATCTGGATCTAAGATTAGATGAGTTATTTTTAAAGTATAATACACCAGTTATAGCTCAGAAATTTCTTAAAGATATTGCCCTTGGCGATAAAAGAATCATATTAATAAATGGCGAGCCTGTAGGCGCTTTAAATAGAATTCCTCAAGAGGGCAGTATCAGATCAAATCTTGCTCAAGGCGGAACAGCGCAAAAAACAACCCTTTCTACAAGAGAAAAACAAATATGTATGGCCCTAAAGGATGAACTTATTAAAAGAGAGTTATTTTTAGTAGGTATCGATGTAATAGGTGGTTATTTAACGGAGATAAATGTTACTTCGCCAACCGGAGTTCAAGTTATAAATCAGTTATATAATGTATGTTTAGAAGTAAAATTCTGGGATCTTATTGAGAAGAAATTAGCTATTACTTCCTAAGTAAGATGTATAAAGCACCATCGCCCCCGTGTTTTTGTTTTGCATGCGAAAACATTAATATAAACGGTCTTATCTGTGGCGTGTTTAACCAACGTGGGGTTTGGTTTTTTAAAACACCATCGTTACTTGGCCCTTTTCCGGTGATTATTAATAAACCTCTTTTTTTGCTTTCATGGGAATTTCTTATAAAATATGTTAACTCGCTTAGTGCCTGATCCTGAGTTTTTCCATGTAAGTCGAGCTTTGCTTCTATTTTAAATTTACCACCGGTTAAGCGCTTTGCTGTAGCTTTATCAACCCCTGCGGATGTTCCGTGCTGTATGTAATCCAGCTGTGTTTTTTTAGCCTGAGTAGGCTTTCGTGTAAACTGAAGAGGTTTTTCCAAAGCTGTTTGAATGGGTTGGTCATCAGATTCTTCTTGCTGAGGCTGTTTTAGAGGAGTTAATTTTTTCCCGGGAAGTATGTCTATATCGCGGCTTACATAATGCCATAATAGTAAATCTTCTTCCGTTAAATTAAATTCAGCAGTCATTATGTTGGGTTATAAATTTTTAGGTAACAATAGAAAATATTGGCCGATACTATTTTGATGGCCGGCTAAATATTCGGCTTCTTGTCCGTAGCCAAAGAAAATATCGCCCCTTACAGGCCCGCGAATAGCCCCGCCGGTGTCTTGCGCTACCATTAATTTCCTAAAATTTTTTCCTGTTGTATCGCCACTTAGAGCTACATCCACCCATATTGGAACGCCATAAGGAATATATTTTTTATCGATAGCTAAAGAGCGTTCGGGAGTAAGAGGGACTCCTTGACCACCTATCGGACCTTCGCCTTTTATTTCTCTAAAAAATACATAAGAAGGATTCTGATTTAAGATACTATCTGTTTTATCCGGGTTCTTATGTAACCAAGCTTCTATAGCCTGAGCTGACATATCTTCTTTTTTTATGTAGCCTTCGTCTATCATTAATCTACCAATTGCAAAATATTTATGATTGTTCTGTCCATGATATCCAACTCGTAAAACAGACCCGTCATCCAGAGTTATTCTCCCTGAGCCCTGAATATGTAAAAAGAAGGATCTCACTGGATCAGATACCCAGGCTAGTTCATAGTTTGAGCCTTCTAAAGCTCCTTCTGTAATTTCTTTTCTGCTGTAATATTTTTGACCATCGCTTAAATCTGACGGCCTTTTATATATAGGATATTGATACTCTCCGTGTTTTGTTCTGCTACCTTTTAACTCAATTTCATAGTAGCCTGTAAAGGTTCCTTTCGGATCACGCTTGCTTCTTGCCAGGTGAGGCCTGAAATTATCTTCAAAAAATTCTTTTGCATTGTCATAAGATGTAGCTTTAGCGCATATCTCCTGCCAAGTTCCATATGTTCCGGCTATGCCGCTTTGATGAGAAGGTTTGTTTTTTGGTAATGTGTTAAATCTTTCACATGACTTTAAGAAGGAGGATAATGCTTCCTGGTGATTATCCATATTCCAGCCATTTATTTTATCAAAACTTGATTTTTTAAGAGTAAGACCATCACTGCAGGAGGTTAAAAACAGTATCGTGATAGTAATTAGTAACAATTTCATTGTATAATACCTTTATAAATTTGATAAAAGGGCCTTTTGACTAGCTATCCTAAGTTGCCGGTTTCTACGAGTTTCCAGTTTGGATTGTCTGAGTTTAGATTTCTAGCAAAAGTCCAGATTTCGGAAACTTTATTAACATGTGCCGGATCTCCCTCTATAACTTCGCCGCTGTTGTTTTTTAGAAGATTAATCTGCTCAGAAACAATTTCTACAACTATTTTTGCGAAGTCCTTTTCTAATAGAATAGATTTTATTTCAGAGGACAAAATTGCTATAAGAGTATTTTCCTCTGTGGTAGCTAAGTGTTTACGATTATCAATCTCGGTTTCGAAATTTTTATATACTTCTGTAGATAATAATTCTTTTAAAGTTTTTTTATCTCCGGCATTAAAGGCGGTTAATATCATTTCGAATGCTATCTGAGAGCCTTGTAAGAAATTCTGTTCCGTAAATGAAGGATCAATAGAGTTAATTTCTTTAAGCTGTGATGTAAGTTTGGGGCCGTATTTTTTTTCAAGTTCTTCAAAATTTTCTG
This sequence comes from Rickettsiales bacterium, assembly GCA_044359415.1. Classification (GTDB taxonomy): domain Bacteria; phylum Pseudomonadota; class Alphaproteobacteria; order Rickettsiales; family UBA6187; genus 1-14-0-20-39-49. The sequence goes on from JBIKME010000008.1 coordinate 12,686, forward strand.
TAACATATTCATATTTGACATCATCTAATATTGGCGTCTCTTTATCAAGTGTTGTTGGCGAGCTATTTAGAGTAACAGGGTTTTCATAATCCTTGCGTCCAAGGGCATTAAATAACTTTACGCCCATAAATATAGCAAATGCTGCAAATAGAATTATATCTAACATATTACGCCTTAGACCAATTAAAAATTACTGGTAATTTTCTTAAAATACCTATATCACATCATATATTACTTATAATTTGGTTGCAAGTTACA
>JBIKME010000003.1:0-15946 GCA_044359415.1 Rickettsiales bacterium
AAAATAATGTCAGATGTTAATGCAGCTAACAAAAATGATACCAATAAAAATGATATTATGGCGCAAAACAGGAAGGTTTTGATAAATGCGCAGTATGTTAAAGATTTGTCTTTTGAAAATCCAGGCGCTCCGCAGACCTTAGTAAGTAAAGGTGAGGCTCCTGAAATTGACATTTCTGTTGATATACAAGTTAATGGACTGCAAGATAAAATATATGAAGTAAATCTAATCATAGCTGCTAACGCAAAAGTAAAAGATAAACCGTTATTTGTAGCTGAGGTTTCCTACGGTGGGGTGTTTTCTGTCGATGTGCCTGAAAATGAAAAAGAAGCGGTATTAATGATTTACTGTCCTGGAATGTTATTTCCTTTTGCGCGCAGAATTATTGCTGATGCCACGAGAGACGGCGGTTTCCCTCCATTAATGCTCGATCCAATTGATTTTGCCTCCTTGTTTCAGCAGCATAAAGCTCAGAGCAATAAAAAATCAGCCAATTAATTAATACAATCAGTATAAGTGCTTTAAAAAATATGTACTAAATTTTAAAGATGATAATTATGGCAAGAAGGTTAGCCACCACCTATAAACCTGACTATTTCAATTTTATCATTTTCTAATAGATAGGTTGAGGCATATTCACAAGCCGGTACTATTTCCAGGTTTCTTTCAATAGCGATTTGTGCGGGATCTATGTTAAGATTAGTAACAAGGTCATTTATGGATACTCCGTCACCAATAATATTTATATCACCGTTTATTATAACTTTCATTTTTTATCCATTAGCTTATGATATATTCTGCATATTAGCTAAATATAAGCAAAAAGCAATCTATAAGCATGTGAGATAGATATGATTAAGATACTTATTATAAATGGGCCGAACCTAAATTTACTTGGTAGTAGGGAGCCTGAAATATATGGTTCTACAACTTTAAGTGATGTTAAAAGATTATGTGAGAAAGAAGCTTCACTTATTGGAGTAGATATTGACTTTCGCCAGAGTAATAATGAAGGAGAGATTGTTGATTGGATACATCAAGCAAGAACTGATTATGGTGCTATTATTATAAATGCCGGAGCCTATACTCATACCTCGATTGCGATACGCGATGCTTTATTGGGCGTGGACATACCGATAATAGAAGTGCATATATCAAATATATACAAACGTGAAAAATTCAGACATCATTCATATATTTCCGATATAGCAAGGGGGATGATTTGTGGTCTTGGAACTCACGGATATATATTAGCTTTAAAAGCTGTAAAAGAGATAATAAGCTAGCCGTAATTTTTAAATAAAAATTACGCACTAAAGACTAATTGTTAGACTAATTGTTATCTAGTTGTTTAATGTGAATTAATCTCAGTAGTTTGAGCGTTAATTTTATTTTGAATTTCTTCCGGACTTAAGTTAGAAACATCTTCTGAGTGTGTAGCTAAAATCGTACATCTATCTGCAGTGACATCAACAAACCCACCAACTACAAATATCTTCTGTACAGTACCGTTGTTTTCTAAAGATACCACACCCGGTCTTATACTTGACATTAGCAGTGTATGGTCACGTAAAACTCCAAAGTCGCCTTCTGTTCCGGGAATTACAACTGTATCTACATCTTGAGAAAATACAAGTTCTTCAGGGGTTACTAATTCAACATTTATTTTCATTTTACATTTCCAAGTTAAGTTTACATCAGGAGTAAGTTGAAAACCTACTCCTGATTACTAAGTCTATGCGGCTTTGGCGGCCATTTCTTTTGCTTTAGCAATAGCCTCGTCTATTGAGCCAACCATATAAAAAGCAGATTCAGGCAGATTATCATGCTTACCATCAATAATCGCTTTAAAACCCTTAATAGTATCTTCTAAAGATACTAATTTTCCAGGTGAGCCTGTAAATACTTCCGCTACGTGGAACGGTTGAGATAAGAACCTCTGAATCTTACGTGCGCGTGCTACGGTAAGTTTATCTTCTTCAGAAAGCTCATCCATACCCAAGATAGCAATTATATCTTGAAGTGACTTGTAGGTTTGTAAAATACGCTGTACTTCACGAGCTGTGTCATAATGTTCCTGGCCGACAACGCGAGGATCAAGCATTTGTGATGTAGAGTCAAGTGGATCGACGGCAGGGTAAATACCAAGCTCGGCGATTTGACGAGACAATACTGTAGTTGCGTCTAAGTGAGCAAAACTTGTAGCAGGTGCTGGGTCAGTTAAGTCATCAGCAGGTACATAGATAGCCTGTACGGATGTAATTGATCCTTTGTTAGTAGAGGTAATCCGTTCCTGCATTGAACCCATGTCCGTAGATAAAGTAGGTTGATATCCTACTGCTGACGGAATACGTCCTAATAAAGCTGATACTTCAGACCCGGCTTGTGTGAAGCGGAATACGTTATCAACGAAGAACAATACATCCTGCCCTTCTTGATCACGGAAATATTCTGCCTGTGCAAGTCCTGTAAGAGCTATACGAGCGCGCGCTCCAGGAGGTTCATTCATTTGTCCATAAACAAGCGATACTTTTGACTTTGAAGGATCATCTAAATTAATAACTTTTGAGTCAATCATTTCATGATACAGGTCGTTACCTTCACGAGTACGCTCACCAACCCCAGCAAATACCGAGTAACCACCGTGTGCTTTTGCGATATTATTGATTAATTCCATGATTAATACTGTTTTTCCCACGCCGGCACCACCAAAAAGTCCAACTTTGCCTCCTTTGGCATATGGAGCAAGTAGGTCGATTACTTTAATGCCGGTAACTAATATATCTTCTGCTGTAGATTGATCAGAAAAGGCAGGAGCCTTAGCGTGAATAGGAGCTTTAATATCTGAGTTAATTTCGCCGCGCTCATCGATCGGCTCACCAACGACATTCATGATACGGCCAAGAGTTTTAGGGCCAACCGGTACGGTTATTTGCCCGCCTGTATCGGTAACTTCTAAACCGCGCACTAATCCTTCGGTCGCATCCATTGCAATTGTACGAACAGTATTCTCGCCCAAATGCTGAGCAACTTCTAAAACTAATTTTTTTCCGTTATTAATACACTCTAATGCATTTAATATCGGAGGTAAGTTTCCTCCTTCGAACTGTACGTCTACAACGGCAGAAATTACCTGAGTAATTTTACCTTTGTTTTCACTTTCTTTCTTTGGTGGCATTTTCTCGCTCCTTAATGTAACAATGTTTTCCAAGTTTATAATCCAAATTTTAACATAGGGTTATCACCCAACTTTATATTGGCAAAAATACCAAATGGTATACTAATCATATCTCTACAGTGGCCTATATTTTCTGCCTTTAATAACGGAATATTATTTCCATCTAAATTCTTTTTTAAAGATTCAACCGCTAAAAGAAACTTACTTTCATTTGCGCTGAATTCATTTTCAAAGAAACTTCCTAATACTACTGCCGCACAACCTTCAAAAAACTTAGCCCTAGCCAGATGATTAAATGCTCTATCAATCCTACCGGCGTTTTCAAATTTATCATCTTCAAGGAGAATAATTTTTCCTTTGGTGTTGATGCATTGAGGGGTGCCAACTGACGTTTGTACCAGCGACAAACAGCCACCCAGTATTTTACCGGCAACAATATTATTCTTTTTAGCCGCGCTGTTTAAAGCAAATAAATTAATATCCGCATATGTATTTTCAAAAAGCGCTTTTTTAATCATATCTACGGCACTTTCAGAAATTTTTTTATTAACAATCTGTAATAATGTTGGGCCATAAATACAGTGCCAATTCCATCTGTCCGTAAAGTAATTTATAAGAGGAGTATTGTCGCTAAATCCTATGACTATTTTTTTAGTAACAGGAGCAGGAATCTTTCCTAGCATATCCAGCAACTGATATGAGCCATATCCTCCTGCCATAAACCAAAGAGCTTTTGACTTAGGATTGTTTAAAGCCTTTTCCAGATGAGCAAATCTAATATTTGCATCATTTGATAAAAACTCAAACGACTTGTCAATAAGCTTGGAATAAGGCTCCGTGCTAACGCTTAAACCTAAATTTTCTACAATTTTCAAACAACTAATATATTCTTCTTCACTAAATCCTGACGAAGGAGCAACTAATTCTACTATATCGCCTTTATTTAGCATTTATACCGCCTCAGCACCTGCTATTATTTCAATTAACTCGGTAGTGATAGCAGCTTGCCTTGTTCTGTTATAAACAAGAGTAAGCTTCTTAATCATTTCACCCGCGTTTCTCGTGGCGTTATCCATTGCAGACATTCTTGCCCCGTGCTCGCTAGCAGAATTTTCTAGGAATGCGTTATAAATTTGTACACCGATATTTGTCGGCAATAAATTATTTAAAATAGAGGACTCGCTTGGCTCGTAATCATAAACCAGGTTTTCCGATGCCTGGTCTTCCTTGTTTTGTAATTCCAGCGGAATCAGCTGTTGAGTTTGAACTTCGTACGAAATAGCAGATAAAAACTTATTATAAAAGATCGTGCAAACATCGAATTCATTATTATTAAACATGTTAATAATTTTATCAGCTTGTTCTGCTGCATCTGCAAATGGAATAAACTTCTTTTTACTTATATCAAAGACCTTTCCTATCAGCTTATTCTGATGATCGGTTTTCATCAGTTCGTAGCCTTTTTTGCCAATAGATAAAATTTTTATTTCTTTATCTTGTTTTTGTAATCTTAAAATTTGCGCATTTACAGCTTTTATTAAGTTGGTGTTAAAACCACCGCACAATCCGCGATCGGAAGATACTACTATTAATAAATGAGTTTTGTCCTTGCCGTTTCCAACCAATAATTTTGGCGCAGATTCTTTTACAACATTAGCAGCAAGTTTGCTTACAACCCTTGCCATTCTAGATGCGTAAGGCGTTGCAGCTTCAGCATTTTCTCTTGCGCGACGCAACTTACTTGCAGAGACTACTTTCATTGCTCTAGTAATCTTCTGAGTAGATTTAACACTGTTAATTCTAATTTTAAGATCTTTTAAATTTGCCATAGTTATTTCCAGTTATAAGTTATTACCGGCCATTATACCGGCCGGTAATAAATAGCTTATGCTACGAAAGTTTTTACAAAATCAGTAAGAACCTTCTTCAATTTTTTCTCGGTTTCCTCAGTAATTTTTTGCTCGGTTTTAATTGATTTTAAAATATCACTTTGAGAAGAGTTTAATTTGCCAAGAAAAGCTTTTTCAAATGCAACCACATCTTTTTCAGCGATCTTATCGAGATATCCGTTTACTCCGGCGAAAATAACTGCAATTTGCTCCTCAACAACTAATGGTGAATATTGCCCCTGTTTTAAAAGCTCAACTAATCTTGCTCCGCGAGCAAGAAGCGCTTGAGTTGCAGAATCTAAATCCGAACCAAACTGTGCGAAAGCTGCCATTTCACGATATTGAGCCAGTTCAAGTTTAATTGAACCTGCAACTTGTTTCATCGCTTTTATTTGTGCCGCAGAACCAACCCTTGAAACCGATAAGCCAACGTTAACAGCAGGACGAATACCTTTGTAGAATAAATCGGTTTCTAAAAAAATCTGACCGTCAGTAATAGAAATAACGTTGGTTGGAATGTAAGCAGATACGTCACCTGCCTGTGTTTCAATAATAGGTAGTGCGGTCAGTGAACCTGCCCCTTGCTCATCTGACATTTTAGCTGCGCGTTCAAGTAATCTTGAGTGAAGGTAGAAAACGTCACCTGGGTAAGCCTCACGTCCAGGTGGGCGACGAAGTAGTAGTGACATCTGGCGGTAAGCTACCGCATGCTTTGATAAGTCATCATAGGTGATTAAAGCATGCATGCCGTTGTCACGGAAGTACTCACCCATAGTAACCCCGACATATGGTGCTAGATATTGCAAAGGTGCCGGATCAGATGCTGTCGCTGCAACTACAATTGAATATTCCAAGGCACCAGTTTCTTCTAATTTTTTTACAACTTTTGCAACGGTAGAACGCTTTTGCCCAATGCAGACGTAAATGCAATAAAGCTTTTTGCTTTCATCATCGGAAGCGTTAATGGTTTTCTGGTTAATAATAGTATCTATCGCAACTGCAGTTTTACCAGTTTGACGGTCTCCGATAATTAACTCACGTTGTCCGCGACCAATAGGAATTAAGGCATCAATTGCTTTTATACCGGTTTGCACAGGTTCGTGTACCGATTTACGAGCGATAATTCCAGGAGCCTTAACCTCTATACGACTGGTTTGTTTGCAGTTTAGCGGGCCTTTCCCGTCAATCGGATTGCCAAGTCCATCAACAACTCGACCCAGTAGCTCTTTGCCGATGCCTATTTCTACGATTTTACCTGTACGTTTTACGGTATCACCCTCTTTAACTGCGGTATCGTCGCCGAATAATACAACACCAACATTGTCCGTTTCTAAGTTAAGAGCCATTCCCTTCAGGCCGCCTTTAAACTCGACCATCTCACCGGCCTGAACGTCATCTAAGCCGTAAATAACGGCAATTCCGTCTTTTACGGTAACAACCTGACCGATCTCACTTAGTTGCGGATCGTTGTTAAAATTGGCGATTTGTTTCTTTAAAATCTCAGAAACTTCTGCTGCGCGGATACTCATAATTTAACTCCTAACTAACTTGCAATTGCTTGCTTACTTAAAATTTGTATTTGATCTAATTTTCCGGAAATTGACGCATCTATCATTTTCGAGCCTATTCTTACAATAACTCCACCGATTATGCTATTATCTACCGTTGGTTCTATTTTCACAACTTTATTTAACTTAGACCCTAAAGTTTTTTCTATCTCTTTAATTTGCTTCGTAGATAGTGCTGTCGCAGATGTGACGTGAGCGGTGATTTGACCTCTGTAAGCTTTTTCCATTTCAAAATAAGCGTTAATGGCTTGTGGCAGCAAGCTTAGTCTGCCATTGTATATTAGTACGCTTATAAAGCGCTCAACAATATTGGATGCGTTTAATTTTTTTAGTATAGCGCTAAGGGCGCCGTGCCGATCTTTTTTTGATATGACCGGATTTTGTATTACTTCTCGCAATTCAATATTTTCTTCAAGTAACTTTTGTATTTCTGTAAAATCAGAGAAAACTTTATCAGAAGCATTCTCAGTGGTTGCAAGATCAAAAAGTGCTTTAGCGTAGCGCTTTGATAAAATTGAATTAGGCATATCAGTTACTCTTTCCCTCTAGGAAATTTAAGTATTTTTGGCGCATATCTAACATAGTGCCGGTAAGGTTGCAAGTGCTATTTTATTCCGAAGTTCTATAGAAAGAAAATCTGAACAAGATTGAATAATTTTTAAGCCTTGCTTCGGCGATATTTTGCTCAGAAGGAAAAAAATTTAACCAGAAAAAAGAAAGAATTTTTAATTTTTTACCATAAGATAATTTTCTTAAAAAATTAAATTTCTTACGGTCTTGCCTGATTTGTAAAATGAATTAAACTTATTTGCAGATAAGATTTAGCAAGAAGATTTGGGACAAAGTTAACAATCCACATAAATTAATAACTATGAATATGCCATAAAAAATGCCTGTTAGCAACATATTTTTAAATTATAATTAATTATTTACTCATGGTTATTATATTGAAAATTCAATTCAGGATATTATCCCTAATTTCCTGAATTGAGTAACGCTGAGGAGCTATCTTACTTAGCCACAAAAATAAAATTGCAAATAGCAGCGTAATTTATATAATACATAATTCCGGTTTTTTTGAGATGAGAAATGAATAAGGCACTATTACCCGCGGGGTTTCACGATCTGTTATATCCCGATTCGGCTACGCAGTTTGAGATTGTTGACATGCTTTCAAAGTATTTTGACGGTTATGGATATTTGCGAGTAGATCCGCCTGCTATAGAATTTGAAGAAAGTTTATTCGTAAGTTCAGGGCAGGCTCTTAGTGAAAGCACGTTTCGTATTATGGACCCATTGTCTCATAAAATGATGGGTGTGCGTGCCGATATGACATTACAAATTGCCAGGATTGCTGATACTCGCCTGGTAAATGATGAAAAGCCGCTCCGGCTATCATATTCGGGGGATGTTTTTAGAGTTAAGGGTAGCGGATTGTATGCTGAAAGACAGTTTACGCAGGCGGGAATAGAACTAATCGGAATAGATAATCAAAAAGCCGATGCTGAAGTTGTTATAATTGTGCTTAGAGCTTTAAAAAAAATTGGTGTAAAAGACATATGTATTGATTTTAATCTCCCGGACTTAGTAGACATAATTATAGAGAATTCTACTATTGATACAAATATAGTTGCAGATTTAAAGCAGGCTATAAAACGTAAGGATGTTGGCCTAATTAGGCAGTTGGCAGGTGAGGAGTCAGATCTTTTAGTTAAATTTGCCGGAACTGATTTTAAATTAGAAGACCTAGCCGTCTCAAAAATACCGGATGCGGCGAAGCTTCTGTTTATCAGGTTATCCAATGTAATAGCTATTATAAAAGATAAAGTAAAAGATATTGTTGTTTCGGTTGATTTGCTGGAGTCAGCCAAATTTAGTTACCATTGTGGGATAGGATTTTCAATTTTTGCTAAAGGCGTTAATGTAGAAATCGGTCGTGGCGGTCGTTATGTTACAGATAGTAATCAGTGCGGAATAGGAGTTACGTTGTATATAACTGAACTGCTTAGAGTTTTACCGAAGCTTGTAGATAAAGAAAAGATCCTTGTGCCGTTCGACGCTGATATTAAGCTGATAGAAAAGCTTCAAAAAGACGGATTTATTGTTATCAATAGTCTGGAGGATAACTTATCATACAAAGATGAAGCCAGAAGGCTGGCCTGTAAATATATTATAGACGGTAATGAGCCGGTTAAATTATAACTATAGCAATATTGTTCGGATCGGTCTATTTGTATATGTCATATCTAATTAACAGCGGTGCTCATGTCCTTATTTAAATCAGCCTTTACTGTAGGCAGCTTTACTTTATGCTCTCGTATACTAGGATATATAAGAGATATTTTGATAGCTGCTACTTTGGGCGCCACTTTTATCGCAGATGCTTTTTTTGTTGCTTTCAGGCTACCCAATTTTTTCAGAACATTATCAGCAGAGGGTGCTTTTAATTCGGCATTTGTACCTTTGTTTGCAGGAAAGTTACAATCCGAAGGCAAAAGCAAAGCTATTGCTTTTGCCGGACATGTCTTATCTTTTATGGCCGCGATACTGTTAATTATTACAATATTAATGCAATTATTTATGCCGGCTATTATGTCTGTACTCGCGCCTGGTTTTATAGATCATCCAGAAAAATTCGATTTAACTGTTCATTTTGGCAGGATTGTTTTTCCATATTTATTATTTATTTCATTAATGTCGTTATTTAGTGGGGTTTTAAATAGTTTTGGTAAGTTTGCAGCTGCGGCAGCAGCTCCGATATGGTTAAATCTATGCGCGATATTTGCCCTTACTGTTTTAGCAAAATATACAACAGAGCCTGCATATGTTTTATCTTGGGCTGTTGTTGTATCTGGTCTTATACAGCTTATCTGGGTGGCGACAATAGCTTATAAAAACGGTATAACCTTAAATATATCAATGCCAAAAATGGATAAGGATGTCAAACTTTTATTAAAGAGGATGGTTCCAGGAATAATAGGTGGTGGAGTAACTCAGATAAATTTATGGATAAATACCGTTATTGCCACCACCATGGCTGGAGCAGTATCTTATTTATACTATGCCGACAGATTGGTGCAATTCCCGCTTTCTATTATAGGAACGGCAATGGGCACGGCTTTGTTGCCAACCTTATCTAAACAAATTATAGGTAAAAAATTCAAAGAAGCGGTTGAAACTCAAAATAATGCTTTGGAGATGGTAATGATAAGTACGATTCCAGCTGCCGTTGCGTTATTTATAATAGCAGAGCCTTTGATCTCGGTAATGTTTGAGAGAGGTAAGTTTACAAGTTATGAAACACACGCTACAGCGACAGCGTTAATGGCATATTCTTTTGGTTTACCTGCCTTTGTAATGGTAAAAATATTTGTTCCCGGGTTTTTCGCAAATGGTGATACAAAAACGCCGGTAATAATTGCCGGTATGTGTCTTCTGTTGAATGTTACTTTAAGTTTAATTTTAATACGCTTCATGGGTCATACGGGACTGGCTATTGCCACTTCTGTCTCGGCTTGGCTAAATACGGGTTTGTTATGCGCCATATTAATAAAGAGACGTCTGTATTATGCCGATAAATCTTTAAATAAGCGTCTAATTAAAGTTGTAATCTCATCATTATTAATGGGAGTTTTGTTATATTATATGCAACAAGGGTTGGCTCAATATTTAAGAGCAGATTTTACAATGAAAAGCCTGGCTGTATTAGCCTTAATTATAACAGGAATGGCGTCTTATATTTTAATAGCTAATCTAACTGGCGCTACAAAAGTTGCTGATATTAGAAGGTTATTAAAAAAATGATTATCAATTAGCGTTTACCCTAGTGTCCCTTAGGGTGTGCAGATTCATAAGCTTTAAGAAGTTTTGTGGTATCTATCTTGGTATAAATCTGTGTACTTGAAATGGATTCATGACCAAGTAACTCCTGAATGGTTCTTAAATCTCCGCCATTTTCAAGCAGGTGAGTTGCAAAGCTGTGTCGGAATGCGTGGGGTGTTGTTGTTTCAGGAAGGCCCAAAGAGTTTCTTAATTTTGCCAGCTGGCGTCTAAAAACCTCGGGTCTTAATGGACCACCCCTCACACCAACAAATACTATATTTTCCAATGTAAAAGGTATGGCGTCCAAGTAATCTTTAATAGTGCTTTTCACAATTTGAATTACCGGCACTTCTCTTTGTTTTTTGCCTTTGCCCTTAATACGCAATATATCCGTAATAGGTAAATCGGTGATTGTTAAACTTAGGGCCTCACTTATTCTAAGGCCACAACCGTATATAAGGGTAAGAAGTGCCATGTCGCGTTTTGAGATCCAATCCTCTGCTGCTATATCGCCAATGGCTTTTGTTGCATCAACCGCATCTTGTGCTGCAAGCGCCTTTGGAACGGATTTTTTTAGCTTTGGCGCTTTAACATTAAAAATAGCGTGGTTGCGTAATATTTCCTGCTTATCTAAAAATGTAAAAAAACTTCTGATTGTCGATAATGTTCTGGAAGTGGATTTTGTATTAGAACCTTTTATATGTTTTTGTGCAAGCCAGGAGCGCATATCTTTGACGGATATTTTTTCAATTGTATCAAGAGATATTATTTCTTCTTTAAATAGGCTGATAAATCTAAAAAATGCATGCAGATCTGTCTGATAGGCCCTAATAGTATGCAGGGAATATTGCTTTTCATTTTTTAAATATGAAAACCACTCATTTAGCACGTCCATAATTGTTCTGTCATACATGCTTATACTGAAGTTATAGCTTTTACACAGTCAATTATATTGATTGCTTTGTTTTTTCCCAGTCATTTAAAAATGTAGCCAAGCCCTGCTCGGTAAGCGGATGATTTATAAGTTGCTTAATTACCTTAGCTGGTAATGTTGCAACATGAGCTCCCAGTTTGGCGCTTTCTAATAAATGTACCGGATGTCTTATGGATGCAACTAGTACTTGCGTTTTAAATGCAGGATAGTTTTCATAAATTTGGCATATGTCCGATATAAGTTCTAATCCATCCTGACCTATATCATCAAGGCGACCCACAAATGGAGAGATATAGGTAGCTCCGGCTTTTGCTGCCAAAATAGCTTGGTTTGCTGAAAAGCATAAGGTTACATTAACTTTTGTTCCAGAGTCAGTCAAATTTTTACATGCTTTTAAGCCATCAAATGTCAGAGGTAATTTAATCACTACATTATCAGCAATCTTTTTTAATTTCTCGGCCTCTGCCATCATGCCCTTATAGTCGGTGGCTATAACTTCGGCACTAACATCTCCCGGTATGATTCTGCAGATTTCAGTGATGGTTTCTATAAAATCCCTACCGGATTTCATAATGAGCGATGGATTGGTGGTAACGCCATCAATTAAACCTGTTTGAGCCAATTCTTTTATTTCATCAATTTCAGCTGTATCTACAAAAAACTTCATCGTACTTTCCATTTAATTTATTAATAGTATAGAATTATCTGTATAACATAAAATATGCGGCAATCTATAAAAAAGATTTATGTGCCAGGCAGGCAATAAATGATATAAGCAATATAATGAATAATAAATTTATAAAAATATTACTACCTGTTTTTTTACCCGAGGCCCTAATTTATGGAGTCCCGGAAAATATGGATGTAAAACCAGGTGATATTGTCAGAGTGCCTCTGGGGAATAAAAGCATTATCGGCGTGGTTTTAGAAGATGAGGTAAAATTTACAGGATCTTTTAAAATAAAGAATATTACTGCAAAATTAGAAATAAAGCCACTATCAAAAGAGTTATTAAAATTTATTCTATGGGTCGCGGAATATAATTTTACCTCTCCAGGATCTATACTGAAGATGGTATTAAGTTCTACTGAGGCTTTAAACCCGCAAAAGATGATTAAGGCATATAAAATATCTGAAGTTTTTCCCAGTATAAAAATAACAGCCTCCCGTCAGAAAATATTAGACTTGTTAAAAGATGATATTCTTACGAGTAATCAAATTGTAGAAAAGGCTAATGTGACAAAAGCGGCAATAAAAGGCCTCCTGACCTCGCGGGCTATAGAAGAAATTAATATTCAGCCACAAACTGAGGCGGTTGTAATATCTAAACTCAATTTTGTATTATCAGAACAGCAGCAAGAAGCTGCTGATATTTTATGCAAAAGAATAGAAGCAAAAAAATATAGTACTATCTTACTTGATGGAGTAACAGGATCAGGTAAAACCGAGGTATATTTTAAAGCTATAGAAAAAGCGCTCGAACAACATAATTCGCAGATATTAATTATGTTGCCGGAGATCGCTCTTACTACTCAAATCATTTCTCGCTTTAAAGACAAGTTTGGTTTTGAGCCAACCCAGTGGCATTCGGGGTTAACTGTTGCAATGAGAGAAAAAAATTGGAGAGATATTTTTAGTGGCAGGGCGCGTTTGATAATAGGCGCCAGATCCGCTTTGTTTTTACCGTATTTAAACTTAAGATTAATGGTTATAGACGAAGAACATGATTCTTCATATAAGCAAGAAGAACAAGTTATATATCATGCTCGTGATATGGCCGTTGTAAGAGCTGCGATTGAAAAATTCACTTTAATTTTGGCTTCAGCAACCCCTTCGCTTGAGACGGTTGAAAATGTAAAATCTGGAAAATACGAGATAATAAAACTACCGAGTCGTTTTGGAGAGGCTGTAATGCCTGAGATTAAATTAGTTGACATGCGTCTGGAAAAGTTAAGGGCTGGTAAGTGGATTTCTAATACAATGAGAAAATTAATTGCTGCTAATATGGAGCAGAAAAAACAATCCATGCTATTTTTAAACAGACGTGGTTATGCGCCGCTTACTTTATGTAGAGAGTGTGGTTATAGATTTAAATGTCCGGACTGCTCAAGTTGGTTAGTTGAGCATAAAAGTCATAATAAAATTTTATGCCATCATTGCGGTTACTCGCAAGCTATACCGGAGTCTTGTCCTGACTGTGGAAAAGAAGATATGTTAGTTTCCTGTGGTCCTGGAGTCGAGCGTATTGCAGAAGAAGTAAGAGGGTATTTCCCCAATGCCAACATTTCTTTACTAACAGCTGATAATATGACCAATATTAACATTGCAAGAGACAAAATAAATCAGGTTACCTCCGGAGAGGTTGATATAATTATAGGCACACAAATAATGGCAAAAGGGTACCATTTTCCAAATTTAACTCATGTTGGCATTATAGATGCAGACTTAGGAATGGAAGGAGGAGATTTAAGAGTTGCTGAGCGGACCTATCAGTTGTTGCAGCAAGTATCAGGTAGAGCTGGGCGGGAGGAAATTCAGGGGCAGGTAATAATACAAAGTTATATGCCTGATAATAGTGTTATGCAGGCGCTATTATCAGGCAAAAGGGATTTCTTTGTAGAAAGTGAAATAAATAGCAGAAAAATGGCAAAAATGCCGCCATACGGACGGTTGGCCGCAATCATAATTTCTGGTAAAAATGAACAACAAACCGCCGGTGTTGCAAAATCTTTGGCTGTCGCCGCGCCAATTGCGTCTGAGATTAGATTACTAGGACCGGTAAAAGCTCCTATATATATGCTCAGAGGAAATTATCGATATAGAATCTTAATTAAGACATCGAGAACTATAAATATTCAAAAATGGTTAAAAAGTTTGATATCATCTGTTAAAGTGCCATCGTCAGTGGTTGTAAAGATAGATATAGATCCGTATAGTTTTATGTAAATATCCACTGTGCTAATTTAAATTCGTCCATCATGGTAGAAATTAGTTAGTAAATAAAGTATTGATTTTTCTTTTATATGTCCTATTCGATCACAAGATGATCTTGACTAAAAACTAACGGCCTCCACGGCCTGCACCGGCTGCTCCTCCGCCACCCCCTGCTGCTGCACTAGAATAAGATCTACGAATAACTCTTTGTCCTTGTGAAGGTGTCTGCTCCGAAGGATTACTTGTTACTCGATTTTTATTTGCAGCTGCTAATTTCTCTTCTAAACTCTTAATTTTTGCAAGTGCGGCCGCTAATTGAGCTTCTGATGTAGGATCTTTTGGTACACTTGGTTTTTCGTCTTTAGCAGGCGCTACTGCCTTGGCTGCTTGAATTTGAGATGTGTGTTGTGCTTGTGCTTCTGTAGGACTCCTCTCACTTAGAGGCTTAAAAATCTTATTGGTTTTTAACTTAGTATAAACATCGTTAGTTGCGACTTTTGGATTAGCTTCAAGTATTTGTAATATTTGTTCTACTAAATCCTTTGTGCGTAGATAAAGCGTTTCTGGTAATAAAATCTCAGAATCTTTTCGCTTTGGTGGTAGCATATTCAGATATTTTTTACTGAAAAGATTTATTGGTGTACACACACCAATAAAAGCAAAACAGTTTACATCATCATCAGTATATTCTGTTTTCTGAAGTTCTTCCAGCAGCTTTGTGTTATTACGATTTAGTTCCCAAAATTTTAATCTCAGAGTATCTTCTGTAAGATCATTACTAAATTGACTACTTTTTATAACCCATTGCTTGTTTTTGGGAAAGATATCGTTACCTAATGAATCTCGCAAACATATACTAATGCCGTTTTCGCTAGTATCTGACTTTTCTATTACAAGTGAATAACTTAATACTTGCTCCCACGAATCAAACAAACGCCAAAAGTGATTACCATCAAATTGATCAACAATAGTAATTCTTTGAGCTTCCAACGCTAGAAAAACTGCCCAAACTACTGGGTCAGTAGACATTTCTCCACTCCTACCAATTGGAAGATTAGGCTCGCCATTTAAAGCACTTCTAGCTCCAGCTTTGTTAGAATCTGCTCCAGTATGATGGGATCTGAGAAAATCAATTAGTACCTTGAGAAAATCCTCTTTATTGACTGTTCCCGATCTAGGTATACTTTCTTTCTCTAATTGTCTATAATCGTGACTTTTCAATTTTTACTACCTATTTTAAATTCTTTACGATATTTTTTATTTTATATAATCAGAAAAACTCTTTTGTTAAGAGATTGCTACACAGAGGAATATTTCTTAGATCAATACTTAATATCTACAATGGTTTATTAAGAAGTAAAAATACTTGTCTTGCTCTAATAATATATGTAAGCGCTCTTTGTAGGCGGTCTATTAAATTTTTGTCATTAACAGCTACTTCCTAATAAAATCTGTTATAGGGAATAAAATTCGTTCTCCTTTATTGTCGTATTGTTAAATACCCAAGCCTTCTTTAACTTACCTGATGGACATGGTTGTTTACCAACATAACCAAAATCAACTTGACCCTCTTCTCCTGCTATACTCGTAAACCTTACACATATATCTGATGATATTTTTA
>JBIKME010000031.1:0-8393 GCA_044359415.1 Rickettsiales bacterium
AAATGCGATGGATGTCATGGAGAACGTTACAATAGAGAAACCTTAGAAGTAAAATATAAAGGAAAATCTATAGCAGATGTTCTTGATATGAATGTAGAAGAAGCTGATGAATTTTTTAACAAAATTCCTGTTATTAAGGAAAAAATGGAAGCTTTAAAGGAGGTTGGCTTAGGTTACATAAAACTAGGACAATCAGCTACAACCTTATCAGGTGGTGAAGCGCAAAGGGTAAAACTGGCCAAAGAGCTATCAAAACGCTCCACAGGCAGAACATTATATATTCTAGACGAACCAACCACAGGATTACACTCAGAAGATATTGGGAAATTATTAAAAGTTCTGCATAAATTAGTAGATGCAGGAAATACAATTATTGTGATAGAACATAATCTGGATGTTATAAAAACCGCTGATCATGTTATAGACATTGGTCCAGGAGGTGGAGATAGAGGAGGATATCTCGTTGCTGTAGGAACCCCTGAAGACATAGTTGCAAACAAGGATAGTATAACCGGAGAGTTTCTAAAAGACTATTTAAAAGACAAATTTAAAGCAGCCTAAGGAATCATCAGTTTAAAAAATGGGTGTGGATATCGATGTATAACTTGTAAGTGAAGTTACCTACGATATCCACATCGCAATATAAAAATCAATGAAATTGTCATATTAAATTAGAAGATTTACACTTAAAGTTCCATAGAATAAACACTTTCTTTATCTGTTGTTATATTAGACCTCTTCGGAAACTAGACATTTGATAAATGATGTTCTAATATTTGTTTTGGAGGTTTATTATGAAATATGAACAGATCAAATTATTAGAAGATGAAAAGTTTCGCAGATTAACAGGAGTTAAAAAAGCGACATTTGAGAAGATGAGATTAATTCTTGCAGAAGCTGAGATAAAGAAGAAAGCGCGTGGTGGAAGGAAGAGCAAGCTTAGCATAGAGGATCGTCTACTTATGGCCTTGGAATATATTCGTGAATATCGAACATATTTTCACGTTAGTCAAAGTTATGGTTTGAGCGAGAGTACAGCGTATGATATCATTAAATGGATAGAAGATACGTTAATAAGGCATCCTGATTTTGCTTTACCTGGTCGCAAAGCTTTGCTTAAAAGTGATATGGAATATGAGGTTGTTCTGATTGATGCAACAGAAACGCAGATAGAGCGTCCAAAAAAAAAGAAGATTCAAAAACAAGAAAAGAATTAAGAATCGGAAGAACAAGCAAAAGCGGTTTTATTCCGGTAAAAAAAAGAAGCATACATTAAAGACACAAATTGTTGTAGACAAAAACACTAGGCAAGTTATCTGTACTGCCTTTTCAAATGGGAAACGTCATGATTTTAGGTTTTTTAAAGAATCCGGAACCAGAATACATCCTGAAGTGAAGGTGATTACAGATACTGGATATCAAGGTATTAAAAAGATCCATAGCAACTCTGAATTGCCAAAGAAGAAGACCAAGCAAAATCCTTTAACAAAAGAAGATAAAAAGAATAATCAAGCTCTTGCTAGCGAAAGAGTAGCAAATGAAAATGTTATTGGAATGATCAAACGATTCAAAATTGTATCTGACAAATATAGAAATAGACGCAAAAGATTTGGACTCCGATTCAATTTAATCTCGGCCATCTACAATATGGAATTACAAAAATAACAGTTTCCGAAGAGGTCTATTTTATATCATTGGTTGAAGGATTTCGTGAACTCGAATAGTTAATATTGCAGCTTTGTCTGTAAAAATTTGGTAGCACAAAGATCGTCTCAAATTACCAGATCTTTGCTGACAGAGAGGAAAAATATATTACCGTCTTTAGAAGTTTCTGCCCAAGCTCTGCCTTTGTGGTTTTCTGCTACTGCTTTTACACAAGCAAGACCGATTCCATTGCCGATAATTCCTGCAGAATTATTTCCTCTTATTGATAAATAAAATATGTTTTTTAAATAAATCTGATTGATTTTCTCACCTATATTTGCAAAAGAAAAAATATGAGAATCATTGCCTTCTGTATAAGTAATTATTACCTTTTTATCATCTGAAAATTTTATGGCGTTTTCTATTAATTCGACAAAGGCATCGGTTATTTGAGCGCAGTCTCCGACAAATTCAGGAGCGTTACTAAGATTATGCCCGATATTTTCTTCGCTTATAGCTTTATCTTTAAGTATATGACAAGCCTCATCAATTATATTTTTGGTATTTATAATTGTATAGGAAGGATTTTGTAAAACTAGAAAAGCGTATTGTCTAATATGTTTTATTATATTTAATAACTGATGGGCTTCTTCTGCGATATTCTTAATAGAATAGTCTTTCTTGTCAACATTATCGCATAAAGTTATAATTTTTCTTACCGGATCGCTCAAAGTATGAGAAGTGCATTGAGCAAGTTGTTCAAAATGAGATTCCAGAATTTCTTTTGTCAGCCCTTCCATGTTTATACCTTGCTTAATAAAGTCCATGATGCAAACGCTTAACAAGCCCCATGCTAATAGCTTTTCTAATTATATAGAAAAAATTAATTTAAGAAATGTTAAATATTCTACTCGCCTTGAGCCAGGGAGAAACCAAGCTCATTATCAAATAAATACAAATTTTCGGTTCTTACAAAATCAAGTTTATTATATTGTAATGCTGATAAAAGCTCTATTATCGCATTATGAGTAGTTTCTTTTAAATCTCCCTCTGGAAAGAAGCGTCCTCGCCAATAATCGCTAACCGTTGGGACTATATTTTCAGTTTTTGGCCACACCTTCAAACCTCTGCTATCAAGCATTTGTAGTTTTAAACTGGTTTGATTAGTTATATCTAGTAAAATTGTAGCAAATTGTTCGGAATCTCCTTTGCTCCAATCAAAGAAAACATCAACTCCTGAAAGCTGCTTCTTAGCCTTTTCTTCATGAAATTTAACTTCTCTGTTATCCTGCTTTGCACTAGACAAGCTAAAAGATGCCGCTTTTAATTTTTCTGGTTTTTGTCCAAGTCTTTGTATAACTGCTTTAGCAAATTCATTTGTTCCAACTTTTATAGAGCTGAGTGTTTCGGTATAGATATCACCAGTGTGAATCCCGTCCTCAATGGTTTTAAGCCAGGCATTCTGAATCTTTTCGGCAATTTGAGGTTGTCCGATGTGAACTAACATCATTACGGCTGCGTTTATTAAGCCCGATGGGTTGGCAATTCCTTGTCCGGCTATATCAGGGGCTGAGCCATGTACTGCTTCAAACATCGCAAATTCTTCGCCAATATTAGCGCTGCCAGATAAGCCAACAGAGCCTGATATTTCCGATACTATATCCGATACTATATCGCCATATAAGTTATCGGTAACAATAACGTCAAAA
Organism: Rickettsiales bacterium; assembly: GCA_044359415.1. Lineage (GTDB taxonomy): Bacteria > Pseudomonadota > Alphaproteobacteria > Rickettsiales > UBA6187 > 1-14-0-20-39-49. The sequence goes on from JBIKME010000031.1 coordinate 3,354, forward strand.
TTTTCAGGATTGTTAGCGATACGAGCCGATCCTATGTCTATTATCAAGTGATCGCTGTTAATTTCAGGAAAATTTGCCGCAGCTTCTCTAAACACCTTATGAAATAGACCGTCGGTAAGCTTTAAGATATTATCTTTACTTAAGCATGTTACTTTTTGTCTATTATTCTTTAAGGCATATTCAAAAGCAAATTTATTGATTTTTTGACATCCCTTACGCGTAACTAACTTAAGACTTTGATATACATTGTTGCTGTGCCTGTGTTCAATCCCTGAATATAAACCTTCTTCATTTTCTCGTACTATAACAATATCCAGTTTGGGGTGTTTTGTTTCCACGTAAGGGGCGTATGATACGCACGGCCTTATATTGGCGTATAATCCTAAGGCCCTGCGAAGAGTGACATTCACACTTTTATATCCGCCGCCTTGTGGAGTCGTAAGCGGCGCTTTAAGTAAAATTTTGTTTTTACGTATAATATTCCAGCATGAATCAGGTATGCCTGATTTAAAGCCGTGATGGTAAGCCCTTTGGCCTATTTCTACTGAATCTATTACAATTGCTGCGCGCGCCTCTTTGAGAATAAGCAGCGTAGCTTCCATTATTTCAGAGCCGATTCCGTCTCCGTAAGCTACCGTAATGCGTTGTGTAGTTGTCATATTGCTTCTTTTTATAATTTATCGAAGATATCTTCAAGTTTATCAACTATGTCATATAAAGTACTGGTTTTCTTTGAGGCAAAACCAAGTTCAATAAACTGGTTAGTTAATTTGGTCCAGTTATTCCAATAACCATTATAGTTATAGAAAATTATTGGTTTGTTGTGGGTGTGCAATTGTTTCCAGGTTATAACCTCAAAGGTTTCATCCATGGTGCCAAACCCGCCAGGAAGTATTATAAAAGCGTCGGATTTCTCAAACATTGTCATTTTGCGGGTGTGCATATCATCAACTATTATTAGCTCGGTTAAATTGCTATGTTCTTTTTCCAGTCCCTGTAGAACTCTTGGAAATACCCCAGTTACTGTGCCACCGTTATCTAAAACGGCGTTAGAAGTAGCGCCCATAATGCCGCAATCTCCTGCGCCAAAAACTAAGTGATAACCATGCTGAGCTATCATTTTTCCTAACTTTTTTCCTTCTTCTAAATATTGCGGAGCCACATTATTGCTTGCACCACAAAATACACATAGTGATCTTATTTTACTCATTAAATATTTGCTCCGAATTTTATTAGAAATAGATTGGTATAACGAAATCTGTTTTTTAGCAATATTTTATTTCTTTTAACTTATTAATAGGTTATTTATTTAGGATATAGTTTTTCTACAACTGATAAAGGCGCTGTGTTTATGGACTTTAAAAATATATTTAATCTAATTCAAGAATCTATACCTCCGATACACAAAGAGGGTTATGTATTTATTTTTATTTTTATCATGGCAACAGCTGTTCTTTGGGCTTTGTCAGACGTTTTAGGTTTTTTCGGATTAATAGCTACCGCTTGGTGTACTTATTTTTTTCGCGATCCGGAGCGTGTTGTACCAATTGGAGATAATTTTATAGTTAGTCCGGCTGATGGAGTTGTCTCCATGATTGAAAAAGTTTCTCCTCCAGCGGAGCTGGGTCTTGACGATGAAGAGGTTACCAGAGTAACGGTTTTTCTAAATATATTTAATGTACATGTTAATCGTATACCCGTTTCCGGTGAGGTTACGGTATTGAATTATCATCCGGGTAAATTTTTAAGCGCTAATTTAGATAAGGCAAGTGCAGAAAATGAACGCCAGTCGGTTGTGATTAAAACAAAAGAAGGTGGTCATAATGTGATTTGTGTGCAAATAGCCGGGCTGATAGCCAGAAGAATTGTTTGCTATTTAGAAGACAAACAACAGGTGCAAGGCGGAGAAAGATACGGATTAATTCGCTTTGGTAGTCGCTGTGATATATATCTTCCTGCTGGTGTTAATGCTAAAGTTGCCGTTGGCCAAACTGCGGTTGGGGGCGAGACGATTTTGGCTGATCTTAAAACTTCTGATCTTAAAACTAAAGCATCAGGGCGTAAATCTGAGGCAAAAGGATAAGCCGTTTTTTAGGAGAGATAATGTACAAAAAAGAAAAAGCTACAGAGTTGTTTCCTATAGTAAAGTTGTTGCCTAACGTGGTAACGATTATAGGGCTGTGTGTTGGTTTATTTGCTTTAAAATGCGCGATTTCTCAGGCATGGGAAATGGCCGTAGGCCTGATAGTGCTTGCAACCTTTATTGACGGTATCGACGGGCGTCTTGCCAGGATGTTGAATGCCTCCAGTGATTTTGGAGCGCAGCTTGATTCTCTTGCGGATTTTTTTAATTTCGGAGTTGCGCCGGCATTGGTGCTCTACATGTGGATAATGCATGATATAAAAGGCCTGGGCTGGACAATTGCTTTGTTTTTTGTTGTAACCCAGGCGCTTAGATTAGCCAGATTTAATTGTAGTATTGACAGTAATAACGAAGGTTCCTTTTTTGCGGGGGTGCCTGCTCCATGTGGTGCCGGCCTCAGTTTGTTACCTATGATGCTGGTGTTTATGTTCGACAAACATTTAGGCTATCAGCCTTTTGAGATAAAGCCTCTTATGGTGATTATATATACTTCGGTCATAGCATTGTTAATGGTAAGTAGAGTTCCTACTATCTCAGTAAAAAAAATGAAAATAAACAGACGTTTTGCCCCGCTGTTCTTAGCCAGTGCCGGATTGTTTATAGCCGTTTTGGTTGTTGAACCGTGGGTTGTATTGCCAATTTTAGGGGGAGCCTACCTACTTTCCATTCCTTTTAGTGTAATATCGTATCTTAAAAAGCAGTAGAAATAGTTGTAGAAATATTTATTGTAAATTAAGAAGAGTTGTTTACAAATATACAAAATTCACCCGATTTAAAGAATTTGAAACGCCGGTGGGTTTATGGCGGCTGTTATATCGTTGAAAAGCTATTGAAACTGTGATATTAGCAACTGTTATTTTAAAGTGAGAATTATGAAAATAAAGCTAATCCCCGCAGAAACAAAAATTGATTTTATCGGCAAAAAATATATAGCTTTTGTTTTGTCTGCCATTTTGATAGCAACAACTGTAATAGCGGTTGCGACAAGAGGCCTTAATTACGGCATTGATTTTACAGGCGGTATTTTAATTGAAGCTGAGTTTGAAGGCTTAGTAGATCTGGCAGATATGAGAACTGTTCTTAAGCAGGCAAATATAGGAGATATATCTCTACAGACCTTCGGAGAACAAAATAATATTTTAATTCGCGTGGGTCACTCTTCGGAAAATAGCGATCAAAGACTGACATATATTAATAAAATTAAACAGGTTATAGGGGATAACTTTTCAGGTAATGTTGATTATCGGAAGGTTGATTATGTTGGACCTAAAGTTGGCTCTGAGCTTGTAAAGTCAGGAGTCATATCGGTTTTAATAGCATTGGTTGCTATTATGCTTTACGTTTGGTTTAGATTTGAGTGGCAGTATGGAGTTGGAGCGATAGCGGCTTTGTTTCATGACGCCATATTAATGATTGGTTTTTTTAGCGTTACTCAGTTAGAATTTAACCTGTCATCCTTTGCGGCGATTCTCACAGTAATAGGCTATTCGATTAATGACTCTGTAGTTATTTTTGATCGTATAAGAGAAAATATGCGTAAATATAAAAAATTGACAATGTCTGTTTTATTAAATCTTAGCGTCAATGATACGTTGTCGCGCACGATTGTAACCTCCCTTACAACCGTTCTTCCTCTAATATCTCTCGTGATATTCGGAGGAGAGATAATTAAAAGCTTTAGCTTGGCGGCTTTATTTGGTATAATAATAGGCACATATTCGTCTATTTATATTTCAGCACCAATACTTATATACATGAATCTTAGACCTGAAAAATTGGCCAGCTAAGATATGCAAATAATATATGATTATTTAAATTGTCCTAAAGAGGCTGCAGCCAGTGTAGTAACCCTTGGTAATTTTGATGGTATTCACAAGGGCCATAAGGCAATAATCTCTGAAGCAGGGAAGATTGCGCGCGCTATCGGCGCCCCGCTTTCAGTTATGACATTTGAACCTCATCCAATATCTGTTTTTAGACCTGGTGCCGATAATTTTAGACTGACTAATCTTGAACAAAAAACGAAATTGCTACAACAGCTAGGAAGCGATTTTTTGTTTGTGGTTAATTTTGACTTGAATTTCTCAAAAATTACCGCCGATTTATTTATAAAAGATATCTTGGCTAAAAGTCTGAAAGTAAGGCATATTGTTATAGGTTATGACTTTATATTTGGTTTTAACAAAGAAGGGAACGCAACATTATTAGACGCATATAAAGATGAGTTTAATTATGGCTTTACTCAAATACAGGCAGTAGGTGATGAAGAGATATATTCATCCACTAAGATCAGGAAAAATTTAACAAACGGTCAGTTGCAGAATGCAGCTCACATGTTAGATAGAAATTACTCTGTTTCTGGTAGGGTGATAAAAGGTGACAATAGAGGGCATGCAATCGGATTTCCTACCATTAATCTGGATACCGGCTTTTTTTTGCGGCCCAAGGATGGCGTATATGCTGTTAAAGTTCGTATTGACGATGATAACAATAAATTAAATGCTGTGGCAAACATAGGTACAAAACCAACTTTTTCGGGGAAAAAACAAGAATTAGAAGTTCATATATTTGATTTTAATCAAAATATATACGGTCATAATGTTGAGGTTGAGTTTATACAATATATTCGTAATGAGATAAAATTTACCAACGTTGATAATTTAGTGGCGCAAATAAAAGAAGACTGTAAGATTGCTTATAATATTCTTAATAAATAAATGATTAAAAATGAAAAGAAAAATATATAGTTTGTTTTTAGCGGTTTTAGTTCTGGTATTAGATCAGGCAAGTAAATATCTTGTTTTTAAGAAGCTGGATGAATTACAGCAGCCTTTTATTGAGTTGTTGCCCTTCTTAAATATAGTTAAAGTGTATAACTATGGCGTTAGTTTTGGGAT
>JBIKME010000032.1:0-8375 GCA_044359415.1 Rickettsiales bacterium
TCCTGGCAGTCCATTAAAAGTAGCTCCTGCAACTGTGGTGAGGCTAGTGCAGCCACTTAAATGTGCATTTCCATGAAAATTAGCTCCTGCAGCTGTCGTGAGGTTAAAGCAGTCATTTAAATATGCATTTTCATGAAAAGTAGCTTCTGCAACTGTCGTGAGGCTAGTGCAGCCAAGTAAATTTGCATCTCCATGAAAAGTAGCTCCTGCAGCCGAGGTGAGTCTGCTGCAGCCACGTAAATTTGCATCTCTATGAAAATTAGCTCCTGCAGCTGTCGTGAGGTTAAAGCAGTCATTTAAATATGCATTTTCATGAAAAGTAGCTTCTGCAACTGTCGTGAGGCTAGTGCAGCCAAGTAAATTTGCATCTCCATGAAAAGTAGCTCCTGCAGCCGAGGTGAGTCTGCTGCAGCCAAGTAAATTTGCATCTCTATGAAAAGTAGCTCCTTCAACTGTCGTGAGGCTAGTGCAGCCACTTAAATTTGCATCTCTATGAAAAGTAGCTCCTGCAGCCGAGGTGAGTCTGCTGCAGTTACTTAAATATGCATTTCTATGAAAAGTAGCTCCTTCAGCTGTCGTGAGGCTAGTGCAGCCAATTAAATTTGCATCTTTACGAAAAATAGCTCCTGCAGCCGAGGTTAGGCTAGTGCAGCCACGTAAATATGCATTTTCATGAAAAGTAGCTTCTGCAACTGTCGTGAGGCTAGTGCAGCCACTTAAATTTGCATATCCATGAAAAGTAGCTCCTGCAGCTGTTGTGAGTCTGCTGCAGCCACTTAAATTTGCATCTCTATGAAAAGTAGCTCCTGCAGCTGTCGTGAGGTTAAAGCAGTCATTTAAATATGCATTTTCATGAAAAGTAGCTCCTGCAGCTGTTGTGAGTCTGCTGCAGTCATTTAAATCTGCATCTTCATGAAAAGTAGCTCCTACAATTGTCGTGAGTCTGCTGCAGCCACTTAAATCTACATCTCCATGAAAAGTAGCTCTTGCAACTGTTGTGAGTCTGTTGCAGCCACTTAAATCTACATCTCCATTAAAATTTATATTTTCAAGATTTCTAATTGCAGCTCTGGCTCTGCCACTTATAGTTACCTCTTGACTGAAAACTAACCTTCCATTCTCTTTCCTAACATTTGGTGGAAGTATGCATCCAAAATCAATGGTTCCATTTTTAATATGTTTTAATGTTATTTTCATACAGTAATGAACCTATTAGTTTTAATAAGTTTAAATGTATCATAGAAAATACATAATTGTAAATGCATTGTCCTTATTACGGCAATAATTTATTATGCTTTTTTTACAAAAAGGAGCTAGTCTACTAGCTTCTCAAGAAAATAATAGACATATTACGTCCATAATCAGCTTCCGCTCTATGGCAAAAAGGACGATAACTATAAAACTCATCTTGTAGAATATTTTGAATTTCATCTAAAATTAGCAACTTATCTATATGTTGATCTAGCATTAGCTGGGTATCTTCAAATTTGGCGCGGTCTTGTATAAGCTCTAAATCAAAATAGAAGCTCGGCTTGCCTAAGGCTTTTTTACCTGATGCGCAAGCGTAGTTTTACCCACCTGCCTACACCCCAAAAGTGCTACGGCTGGAGAAAGCTGCAAGCGTTTTATAACATCATCAAATAATTGTCTTTTTAACATTCTTGCAATTTAACATTTAGAAATTCTGTTTGCAATGGCAGTATATAACTAACTGATATTAGTACTTATTTAATGCATTAAACTACGAATGAAGAAACAGTTCTTTCTGTAATTTCCAAGATTTTGGGAGGGGTTGTAGGAGAGAGAAACCGGTCAGATTTTTAGGTTGTTTACCGCTTGGAATTGCATTGGTAATATCTGGGCAGAGGGTGGTAAGCCTGATTAATTTTGATGTGTAGCTTTTATTAGTAAATTATCAAACTGCGCTCTAATTTCAGTTGTGGTGTTCGTTTGAATGTATTTTTTACCATTCTGAATTGAACATTTATAAGGTATTTCAATAATTACAGGCTCATTACCGCAATAATTTCTAAATTCATCTTCTAAAACATTATTTTCACAATTAACGGAATTGCTTTATGCCTAATGTGGGTTATTATGTCAGCCATTATATGGATTTTATATTTTACATATTTAAGATGTAAAATATAAAAAAATACAATTTTTCTTGTATAAATTATATTTTTTCTATATACAGGTGCCGATAAATTTTATTATTATGGAAATTAAAAACATGTCTGACGAATTAAAGCTTTCAAAAGTTGAGGAAATTAAAACAGATAGCATATACTTGCATGGTGGATTGGATAAAGAAATGTCATCGGCCGGTGGTGCTGTTTCAGATGAGGCTTACGAACTATTAAAATTTCATGGTAGTTATTTTGGTTATGATAGAGATACCGCAACCGAGAGGAAAAAAGCAGGTTTGGAAAAAGAATGGGAATTTATGGTGCGTATGAAAGCACCTGGCGGGCGTATTACAGCAAAACAGTATCTTGGTTTGGATGAAACTTCTAGAAAATATGCCAATGGAACTTTGCGTATTACCACGCGTGAAACATTTCAGTTTCATTGCATAATTAAAGAGAATATGAAAAAGCATATTGCTGATATTAATCATCTGTTACTAACTACGCTCGGAGGATGCGGTGATGTTGTAAGAAATGTAACCACTTCGTCTGCTCCGATAAAAGATAAAATTCATAAAAAATTAATACAAGATGCTAATGCTATATCCGAATTTACCATGCCTAAAACCAGTGCGTATCATGAGATTTGGTTGAACGGAGAAAATTTGGTCAGAACTGGTGATAATGAAGATTATGAGCCGTTATACGGTAAAGTATATCTGCCTCGTAAATTTAAAATATCAGTATCTGTTCCCGAAGATAATTCAATGGATGCTTTAACCCATGATCTGGCAGTAATACAAATATGGGAAAATAATGAACTTGTAGGGTATAATTTACTTTTAGGTGGTGGTCTTGGTATGACTCATAATAAACCTGAGACATTTCCTAGATTAGCCAGCCCTATAGCTTTTATTCCACATGACAGATTATTAGATGGAGTTGCAGCGGTTGTTAAAATTCATAAAGAATATGGTGATCGCTCTAACCGTAAACACGCAAGATTAAAATATGTAGTAGAAGAAAAAGGAATAAAATGGACGCGTTCTAAGCTAGAGGAATTATATGGTGAAAAAATGTCTGACCCTCGTCCAATGGGTGAGTTTAAAATAGTTGATCATATGGGGTGGCATGAGCAGGGTGATGGTAATATTAACCGCTGATCAAAATATCATATTATGCGATATAAAGGAAAATGATAAGGAGCAAATTGCGGCGCAGCTTAAATCATATGGTATCAAATTACGTGAAGATGTCAGTAAAATATACAGAAATATGCTAGCCTGCGTTGCTTTGCCTACTTGTGGTAAAGCGTTAGCCGAAGCTGAAAGAGTTCAGTTGCCTTTGGTTGCTGATTTTGAAAAAATACTTGATAAACATGGAATGTCAGAAGAAAATCTTTCAATTCGCATAGCTGGTTGTCCCAATGGATGCTCCCGCCCGTATGTTGGAGATATAGGTATAGTAGGCCGTATGCCCGATAATTACGCAATGTTTATTGGCGGTGATTTTGAAGGAACTCGTCTTAGTACAAAATTACTTGATCGTGTTCCATATGAAAATTTAGTGGAAGTTCTGGACTTATTATTTTCAGAATATGTTTTAGGAAAAAACACTGGTGAGGCCTTTGGCAATTATGCTAACAGAGTCGGAGTTTTATTTTTGGCTAAAATATTAGAAGAAAAACTGGGTGATAAATATAAATGGGCTAAAGCTGTTTAAAGTTCGAACATTGCCTGATTTAAGGAAGTAAAAATGACAAGTTCTATTGGAAGATTACAAACCGTTTATGCTCATATGGAAGCAAATGAATTGCTTCATATGATGATAGAATCTGAGTTTAAAAATAAAATAGCTCTTATTTCTTCTTTTGGAGCAGGATCTGCATTGCTTTTAAGTTTAGTCTCTCAGATAAACAGGTCAGTTCCCGTCTTGTTTTTAGATACCGGAAAGCATTTTGCGGAAACCTTGCAATATGTAAAACAATTAGAATCTTTTTTTGGTCTGGATAATTTAAAAATATTAAAGCCAAGACAAGATTTGGAAACAAAATTAGATGCCGGTGGTACTTTATGGAAAAATCAGCCAAACAGATGTTGTTGGTTTAGAAAAGTCGAGCCTTTACAAAGAGCGCTAATGGAAGGCGGATATGAGGCATTAATTACGGGAAGAAAACAATATCAAACAGCAGATAGAGTTAATATGGAAACTATAGAGCTCCACGAAGATGGACGCTTTAGGATAAATCCTTTGGCTTTATGGAGTAAAGATAAAATAAAAATGGAATTTAAAAACAGAAAATTACCTGAACATCCGTTGGTTAGTAAAGGCTATTTATCTATAGGATGTGATCCTTGTACTTTACCTGTTAAAAACGGACAAGATGAAAGAGCAGGGCGCTGGTCGCATACCGCTGAATTGCCAGGAGGAGAACAAAAGGTTGAATGTGGCATTCATATTGAAGGTATGCCAACTAGGCCAGATTGGAATATATAATAATTTGTTAAAAAAGAGGAAATCGGAAATGGTAGCAAGACAGATGAATCATCTGGATAAACTGGAGGCGCAAAGCATCTATATATTTAGAGAAGCATTTAATAAAATTAGTAAGTTAGCCATGTTTTGGTCATTTGGTAAAGATAGTACTATAATGATCCATCTGGCACGTAAAGCTTTTGACGGTAATGTTCCGTTTCCGCTGATTCATTGCGATACAGAGTTAGAAATGCCTGAAGTATATAAATATCGCGATAAATATGTAAAAGAGTGGAAGATAGATCTTATTACCCAGATATGCCCAGGTATAGAAACTACTGATCCTACCTTACCGGAAGCCGCACGTCTTGGCGCTCGTAAAACCGGTGGAATAAAGCAGGTGATGGCTAAATATAAATTTGATGGATTAGTTGCCGGAATCAGGCGTGATGAAGAAGGTACACGAGCAAAAGAGCGTTATTTTTCACCTCGTGATGTAGAAAATCAATGGAATGTTAAAGATCAGCCTCCTGAGTTTTGGGGACAGTATACTACCGATTTTCCTCCTGGCACTCATGTGCGTATTCATCCATTACTTCATTGGACTGAACTTGATGTTTGGGAATATATAAAGCGTGAGGATATACCTATGGTTCCTCTTTATTTTGCTAAACCTTATCATGAATTTGAAGGGCGCAATTACGGTGGTAAAATGATGCGATTCAGATCGCTTGGTGAGCGAGGGATTACTTGGCCTTTAGAAAGTGATGCCGCAAATATTGATGATATTATAGCAGAGCTTAAAGTAACTCGTGTTTCAGAGCGTTCCGGTCGTCCGATGGGCGTTGATGAGGATGAAGCTGCTTTTGAGAAGCTTCGAGCAGATGGATACATGTAATAAGATATAAGAATTAAGGTCATTAAAGGAAAATAAAAATGAAAGCAGTTAATCATAGGATTGATGTTCAGCAAGATAAAGAGCAAATGAAGATTGTTATTGTAGGTCATGTTGATCATGGAAAATCTACATTAGTAGGTCGTTTGTTTCATGATACCGATTCATTACCTGACGGTAAGTTTGAACAAATTCAGGCGATGTGTAGGAAAAGAGGTATGCAGTTTGAATGGTCCTTTTTAATGGATGCTTTGCAGGCTGAGCGTGATCAGGAAATTACTATTGATACTACACAAATTTGGTTTAAAACTAACAAACGAAATTACGTGATAATTGATGCTCCTGGTCATAAAGAATTCTTAAAGAATATGATATCAGGCGCTGCTATGAGCGAGGCGGCACTACTTATTATTGATGCAAAAGAAGGTGTGCAAGAGCAATCAAAACGTCACGGTTATTTATTGCATCTACTTGGTGTAAGACAGATAACTGTTGCGGTTAATAAGATGGATCTGGTTGGTTACAGCGAAGAAAAATTTAATCAAATAGAGCAAGATTACAGATCTTATTTACAAGAAATTGGAGTTGAGGCTAATGATGTTATACCTATCTCCGCAAGGGATGGTGATAATATTGCTAAACATTCTCAAAATATGCCTTGGTATAAAGGCCCTACTATAGTTGAAGCTTTGGATAATTTTAATCGCAAACCTCAATTAAATGATTTGCCCCTTCGTTTTCCGATTCAGGATGTTTATCGTTTTGATGAACATAAAAGAATATTTTCAGGAAGGGTTGAGACAGGAACAATAAGAGTTGGAGATCAATTGTTATTTTCCCCATCTAATAAAACTTCAAAGGTAAAATCAATCGAAATATGGAATGCAAAAGAAAGCTGGACAGAAGCCGGAGCTGAGGAATGTATCGGTATTACCCTTGAGGAGCAAATATTTGTTGAAAGAGGAGAGGTGGCAAGTTTAGTTGAAAATGCGCCTGTTTTATCTAACTTATTACGCGCTAAGATATTCTGGCTTGGAAAGGATGGGTTACAAGTTGGAAAACGTTATATAATGAAAATTAATACCAGTGAATATAAAGTAGAAGTAAGAGAGATTGAAAAGGTTATAAGTACTGATGACTTGTCGCATTCAGAGATTTTAGAGGTTGTTAAGAATGATGTTGCTGAAGTTGTACTTCGTATAAGAGGTTTGGCTGCTTTTGATGAGTTTGAACATAACCAGAAAATGGGCCGTTTTATGTTGATGGACGGTTATGATGTTGCAGGTGGTGGTATAATATCTATGGATGGTTTTGCCAATCAACGTGTTACTAAAAAACCAAAATCAGATAACTTATTTGCGGTGGAAGACGCAATCACTTTTGAGACCAGAGCTTTGGCTAACGGCCATTTAGGTGGTATGATGTGGTTTAGCGGTTTATCAGGATCAGGTAAAACTACTTTAGCCCTTGAATTAGAGAGGCGTTTATTTGCCAAAGGATATCAGGTGTATGTACTAGATGGTGATAATATTCGCAATGGTCTTTGTGAGGATTTAGGCTTCTCGCATGAAGATCGTTCCGAAAATATTCGCCGTGTAGCTGAGGTTGCGGCTTTATTTGCCAAGGCTGGTGTTATAGTTATCTCTGCCTTTATATCGCCGTACTCAGAGGATAGAAGACGCGCTCGTGGAGCTTTACCTGATAATTTTCATAGTATATTTATTGACGCTTCTTTAGAGATTTGTGAAAAACGCGACCCTAAAGATCTATATAAAAAAGCTCGTGCCGGGCAAATAGCTAATTTTACAGGTATTTCAGATAAATTTGAAAGACCTGATAATGCGGATCTGGTAATAGAAAACGGTATACAGTCAATAGAGCAATCTGTTGACCAGTTGGAAGAATATATAGAGCATCATTTTGTAACCCCGCTTAAAAACTTGGGTAAAAATAAAGATAATGCTAAGGGTGAGGGGATTTAAGAAATAATTAAAATATTATAATTTACTAGGATTAATATGAAATTAGGTTTTGGATTAAGTTTTGAAGATTTGTATAGTCGTGATGGTCTGATTAGGGTAGATCAGGCTTTTGTAAGGGAATTATCCATAGCAAATGCCGACCTGCATAACAAATTTGTCGCAGCTAGAATCAGAGGCGATGTAAAAGATATAAAAGCTGAATCTAATCTTCTGATTGATGTTGCACCTTATTTGGAGGATTTTACAGCTAAGTTATTTGACATCAAAACCCAGGTACTTGAACTTGCGGCAAAACATGATGAGTTAGCCAATATTTATACTTGTAAGCGTACATTCGTACAAAGAATGCTTAATAAGAAATATAAGGCAGAAGATGTAATAGATGTTGATAGTAAAATTTTACGATTAGAGCTGGAAAAAATATTAGGTGCAGCAGTTACAGAAAAATTATTTGCCGATAAGGTAAATCAATGGCTTGAGGATGTCGATAAATACGAAAAAAATATAGATATTGCAGCAAAATACGCTGCTTGGGCATTATATACTGAAGAAGGTAAAAAAACTCATAAAACTGGTGTTTTATTTAAGAATCCGAAAAAATTGGATTTTTTCAATTTGGTTCCTGTTGAAACAAAACTGGTAAACGGTATTACAATACAAAAATTACCTGATGAACAGATCCACTATCGTGATGGTTTTAATCTGACCGATAAAGGATCTAGTTTGGAACAGGCTCTAGATGACGCTAATTATTGTATATATTGCCATAATCAAGGTAAGGATTCTTGTTCGAAGGGGTTAAAGGACAAAGAAGATAATTATAAATATACTGTTAACAATGTAAAACAAGCAGGCTGTCCTTTAGAAGAAAAAATATCCGAGATGAATAGTGTG
>JBIKME010000034.1:0-8056 GCA_044359415.1 Rickettsiales bacterium
GTTTTTATAGATGTTGGCCAGATTAGATATTTTCCAACAGGAGCAATATCTTCACATATAGTAGGATATATGGGGCCTGTATCTGAGGAGGAGATAAATAAAAACCGCCTTCTGAATCATCCGGATTTTAAAATCGGCAGATATGGCCTGGAGCAGGCTTTAGAGGCTAGATTGAGAGGTTTGGCAGGAGTAAGGAGAATGGAGGTTAATGCTCACGGACTGTTGGTCAGGGAGTTATCGCGTGAAGAAAGCTCACCGGGTGAAGATGTTAGGCTTACTTTGGACAAAAGATTGCAAATGTTTGTCGGAAAACGTCTTGAAGGACAAAGCGGGTCTGCTGTTTTGCTGAATATTCATACGGGTGATGTTGTCTCCTTTGTATCGACTCCTGGTTTTAACCCCGACAAATTTACATATGGAGTGTCAAGTAAATATTGGAAGGAGCTCAATAACAATTATGAAAGGCCTTTAATTAATAAGGCAATTTCAAATCAGTATCCTCCAGGATCAACATTTAAATTGGTCGTAGCGTTAGCGGCTCTCAAAGCAGGTATTGATCCCGGAAGAACTATTTATTGCCCAGGCTATGTAAATCTTGGTAATACAAGATTTAATTGCTGGAAAAAAGAAGGGCATAACCACATGAATATGAAGCAGGCAATCATGCATTCATGTAACTCATATTTTTATAATATATCAAAAATAATCGGTGTTGACCCTATCGCGCAAATGGCTGAAAAATTTGGTTTTGGTCAGAAATTTGGCTTGCTTCTCTCGGGTGAAAAATCTGGATTACTTCCTACCAGAGATTGGAAAAAGGAAAAATATAATGTCTCGTGGCAACAAGGGGATACATTAAATGTAGGTATAGGTCAGGGTTATATCTTAGCCACTCCAATGCAGCTAGCGGTTATGACATCAAGAGTGGCAACGGGACGTTTGGTAGTTCCTAATATGGTTTTAAATCAGACGCCAGAACAAGCTGCTTTTTCTCAAAATGAATTTGCAGATATGCAAATAGATCAAAAGCATTTATCTTTGGTGCGTGAAGCTATGTCAATGGTAGTTAATGTGCCGGGAGGCACCGCTTTTGGCAGTAGAATAACCGATAGTCAATACTCTATGGCAGGAAAAACAGGTACTTCTCAGGTTATTTCAAGTGAAGGCCTAAAAGCAATTAAAGATAATTTAACACCGGAGCAATTAAAAAGAACTAATAATCACGCATTATTTGTTGGTTTTGGTCCCGTCAATAATCCAAAATATGCCATAGCAGTAGTTATTGAGCATGGCGGAGGAGGATCCAAGGCTGCAGCTCCGGTAGCCAGAGATATTATGCATGAGGCGCAAAAGTTAGATGTTTAGATGGATAAAAAATGACTATATTTAAAAATATTTTAGACCAGATATTCCAGCTTAACTGGATTCTGATTCTTTTAATGGTTATGCTGTCAATCTTTGGTTTTGTCGTGTTATATTCGGCGGCTCTAGGCAGTTTTGATCCGTGGGCCAGTAAACAGATATTCCGGTTTGTGCTGTTGTTTCCCGTCATGCTTCTAATAGCATTGCTGCCTCTTAAAATATGGTACCAGTTATCCTATCTAAGTTACGCTATAATAGTCATACTGCTGCTGGCAACAGAGTTTTTTGGTGTTACTGCTATGGGTGCTACTCGTTGGATAGATATCGGTTTTATAAATCTGCAGCCTTCAGAGCTTACTAAAGTATGTATTGTATTTGCTTTGGCCAGATATTTTAGTTGCGTAAGCGTTGTAAATGTAGGAAGAATAAGCTATTTAATACCGCCTCTTATTATGGTTATACTGCCGGTAGGTCTGGTTCTAAAACAGCCGGATCTTGGGACTGCTTTTATAATTTTCGCGGTTGCCGGCTTTGTTTTCTTTGCTGCCGGAGTGCGATATTGGAAGTTTGCAGTGGTTGCTTTGTTAGGTGTGTGCAGTTTACCATTAATGTGGAATTTTGGTATGCATGATTATCAAAAAATGCGTGTTACCACTTTTCTAAATCCTGAGAGCGATCCTATGGGAGCTGGTTATAATATACTGCAGTCTAAAATAGCTATAGGTTCAGGCGGTTTTTTAGGAAAAGGTTTCTTAAACGGATCACAAAGTCAGCTTAGCTTCTTACCTGAAAAACAAACGGATTTTATATTTACCATGCTAACAGAAGAATTTGGGTTTGTAGGAGGTGTAATGGTGATAATTACATATAGTTTAATAATTTTGTACGGATGCTTTATAGCTGCTGCATGCAAAAATCAATTCGGTAAGTTAATTGCCTCCGGGGTTACAAGCATTATATTCTGGCATGTGTTCGTTAATATAGCTATGGTAATGGGTTTAATACCTGTTGTTGGAGCACCTTTGCCACTATTGTCTTATGGCGGTACAATCATGATGACTATGATTATAGCTTTTGGAATATTATTAAATGTAAGTCTGTATAGCGAAGAGAATATGAGCAGAAAAATTTAGTATTTTAAAACTTGGCTTGATATATTAACTAAGCCAAGTTATAAGGTTGATATAATAATAGGAGGTTGATATGCCTAAAATGGTATTTGTTTTGCCGGATGGACAAGAAAGAGAAGTAGATGCTCCGATAGGTTTGTCTGTTATGGAGTTGGCGCATAAGAATGATATACCTCTAGAAGGAGCTTGTGAAGGTTCGCTGGCTTGCTCAACATGCCATGTTATAGTTGATCCCGCTTATTTTGATATGCTTGATGAACCAACTGAAGATGAAGAGGATATGTTAGACCTGGCTTTTGGATTAGAATCAAACTCACGCCTCGGATGCCAAATAAAAATGTCTGACGGTTTTGACGGACTCAAAGTAAGGTTACCTGCAGCTACAAGAAATATAAGTGTTGATAATAATCAGTAAATATTTTTACTATCCTTGCAACTTGTTCTGGCAATTCCGGCTAATAGCTGGTTAGTAAGGGAAGTGTGGATGAATGGTAAAATGTGGTACTAAGGCATAGATTGATGAAAAGGTTCTTTTTAACGTTATTAGTATTTAGCGTTATATTTTCGGTTATATACTCAGGTTGGTGGTATTACTACTCAGGTAAAATAAAACAATATACCGCACAGTCCTTGCTGGCTCTGTCCCAAAATTTTGGTGGATCTGATTCGGATTTTAACTATTCGCATATTGATGTTTCAGGATTTCCGTTTGGTTTTAAAATCTCCGTAGGTAATGCAAAGTTTATATTGGCGGATAAAGACCTGTCGTCAGATATTATATTTGAAAAAAATTTAGCAATAAATGCTAATCTAATAGGTAGTAAATACGAAGTTATACTGCCTAAGGATTTTCAGATATTTAATAAAATATCCGGACATCCTTATTCAATAAAATATAACGAGCCCGCTCGTATTGTTATAAAGGTGGGTATAAAAAATATAACCAACTGGTTTGCACCGCTTGTGTTTGATAATACAAGCGATAAGATTTTATTTGTAAAAGATATCAAATATTATGATGACGGATATAATATAAGTGATGGAAAAACCGGAGCTAGTTTAATTTCATCGGAGAGTAATTTTGTAGACCTCAGTTTTTCTGATGCCGATAACTACACTCTAAAGGTAAATTTAAAAGATAAAGACCTGCGGTATTTAGATACTAAATACCGCAATATCTCAGGTAACAAGCATAGTATTGTTGCTGACATTGGCTTTGAGAGGGTTAATCAGGATACTAAGATACTGATTAATGAATTTAAAATTTTATCAACGCTGACTTCGATGTCAGTGAGTGGTGCTGTTATTAGCAATGCGGTTGAAGCTTTGCCGTCAGGAGATTTGCAGATAAAAATAACTAACTATGAAGAGTTTTTGGATTATCAGGGTAGGCTTATCAATTATATAGTTGAAAAATCAGCATTCCCGCTATTTAACATAAAAAGTGAAGAGATTAATAAATTCAAAAAATTCCTTAATATTGTAGCCAGTGAAAAATACAATGATGACCGTGACTTGCTTATTATATTGAGGCGGGACGGTGGTTCGGCGATAAATATCGGAGAGTATAATTTTTATGAAGCCCTGCAAATCTACAAAACTGGCAATCCAGTTGCTAAAACTGTACATAGATCCGAATCTGTAGACCAAGAAAGTTACCAAGAGTAAATTTTTCCAGCAGTAACACCAGCAGTAACATTTTTCAGTGGTGAGGTTTCTTGGTATTAATTAGAGCATTAAATTTCCCGGAGGCTGAATTTCTATAAATTTTTTACCAGTGAAGATTCTGTATTATAAGGAGAATTACAAAATTATACATCTTAAATAAAAAAAATATAAAAAAAGTTATTTTTACCGCTTGACATATGTGTTCTCTGATCGTATAACTCTCAGCCCGAGCTTAGCTAAGTTTTTATAATAAAAAAAGTTAAGTTTGGTTAGTTGTTTGAAATTGTGAATAGATTTTGACGTATAATATAATCATAAATTTGTATGAGTTGATAAAGAAACAATGCAAGTTTAGTTCTATATACGACATCGTAAATAACTTTTGTAAGTAAATTAAGGGCGTTTGGTGAATGCCTTGGCGAATACAGGCGATGAAAGACGTAATACGCTGCGATAAGCTACGGCGAGGTGCGAATAACCTTTGACCCGTAGATCTCTGAATGGGGCAACCCACAGCTTTATGCTGTATCATACACTGAATAAATAGGTGTGTGAAGCAAACCCGGCGAACTGAAATATCTAAGTAGCCGGAGGAAAAGAAATCAACCGAGATTCCGCGAGTAGTGACGAGCGAAAGTGGAACAGGCCAGTAGTTTAAATGTAATAATCAGAATATTTTGGAAACAATAACCATAGTGGGTGATAGTCCCGTATGAGTAAAAAGCATTTAAATTCTCGAGTAGGGCGGAACACGTGAAATTCTGTCTGAACATGGGGGGACCACCCTCCAAGCCTAAATACTCGTATTCGACCGATAGTGAACTAGTACCGTGAGGGAAAGGTGAAAAGTACCCCGATAAGGGGAGTGAAATAGTATCTGAAACCAAACGCTTACAAGCAGTCGGAGCATCTTTATGATGTGACGGCGTACCTTTTGTATAATGGGTCAGCGACTTAATTTGTCATGCAAGCTTAAGCCGATAGGTGTAGGCGTAGCGAAAGCAAGTCTGAATAGGGCGTTCAGTATGACGAATTAGACTCGAAACCGGGTGATCTAGCCATGAGCAGGTTGAAGGCGCAGTAACATGCGCTGGAGGACCGAACCCACTAATGTTGAAAAATTAGGGGATGACTTGTGGCTAGGGGTGAAAGGCCAATCAAACTCGGATATAGCTGGTTCTCCGCGAAAACTATTTAGGTAGTGCGTCAGATGAATACCATCGGGGGTAGAGCACTGGATGGGCTAGGGGGTCTTACCGACTTACCAAACTTAACCAAACTCCGAATACCGATGAGTACTATCTGGCAGACAGACTATGGGTGCTAAGGTCCGTAGTCGAAAGGGAAACAGCCCAGACCTCCAGCTAAGGTCCCAAAGTCATGGCTAAGTGTAAAAGGATGTGAGAAAACCAAGACAGTCAGGAGGTTGGCTTAGAAGCAGCCATCCTTTAAAGAAAGCGTAACAGCTCACTGATCTAATCAAGTTTTCTTGCGCCGAAAATGTATCGGGGCTAAAGCCATGCACCGAAGCTGAGGATATGTGTTTACACATATGGTAGCGGAGCGTTCCGTAAGCCTGTGAAGGTGAATCGTAAGGTTTGCTGGAGGTATCGGAAGTGAGAATGCTGACATGAGTAGCGACAAAGAGTGTGAGAGACACTCTCACCGTAAATCCAAGGGTTCCTGCGTAAAGTTAATCTTCGCAGGGTTAGTCGACCCCTAAGGCGAGGCCGAAAGGCGTAGTCGATGGGAAACAGGTTAATATTCCTGTACCAGTAGGATGTGACGGATAAAGTAAGTTGTATTTTCTTAACGGATTGAAAATGCAGTGAATTTGTCCCAGGAAATAGCACCTACATTAAGATCGTACCCCAAACCGACACAGGTGGATAGGATGAGTAATCTAAGGTGATTGAGAGAACGATGTTGAAGGAACTAGGCAAATTGCACTCGTAACTTCGGAAGAAGAGTGACCTCTTATAGGGCAACCTATTAGAGGTGGCACATAGCAGGGGGTAGCGACTGTTTACTAAAAACACAGGGCTATGCTAACACCAAAAGTGGATGTATATGGCCTGACGCCTGCCCGGTGCCGGAAGGTTAAGTGGAGTGGTGCAAGCTACGAAATGAAGCCCCGGTAAACGGCGGCCGTAACTATGACGGTCCTAAGGTAGCGAAATTCCTTGTCGGGTAAGTTCCGACCCGCACGAATGGCGTAACGACTTCCCCACTGTCTCCAACATCGACTCAGCGAAATTGAATTCTCCGTGAAGATGCGGAGTTCCCGCGGTTAGACGGAAAGACCCCGTGCACCTTTACTATAGCTTTACAGTGGTATTAGAAATGTTATGTGCAGAATAGGTGGGAGACTTTGAAGTGTCGGCGCTAGCAGGCATGGAGTCGTCTTTGAGATACCACCCTTAACATTTTTGATATCTAACCATGGTCCATGAAACTGGATCTGGGACCCTGTATGGTGGGTAGTTTGACTGGGGCGGTCGCCTCCCAAATTGTAACGGAGGCGTGCGAAGGTAGGCTCAGGCTGGTCTGAAATCAGCTGTTAGAGTGCAATGGCATAAGCCTGCCTGACTGCGAGAGTGACAGCTCGAGCAGAGACGAAAGTCGGTCATAGTGATCCGGTGATTCTTCGTGGAAGGGTCATCGCTCAACGAATAAAAGGTACGCCGGGGATAACAGGCTGATGATACCCAAGAGTCCATATCGACGGTATCGTTTGGCACCTCGATGTCGGCTCATCTCATCCTGGGGCTGGAGCAGGTCCCAAGGGTATGGCTGTTCGCCATTTAAAGAGGTACGTGAGCTGGGTTTAGAACGTCGTGAGACAGTTCGGTCCCTATCTGCCGTGGGCGTCAGGAATTTTGAAAGGATCTGCCTTTAGTACGAGAGGACCGAGGTGGACATACCGCTGGTGTACCAGTTGTTCCGCCAGGAGCATCGCTGGGTAGCTAAGTATGGAAGGGATAACCGCTGAAAGCATCTAAGTGGGAAACCTACCTTGAGATAATAATTCCCTATCAGAGCCGTGGAAGACCACCACGTTGATAGGCCAGGTGTGGAAGCGCAGTAATGTGTGAAGCTAACTGGTACTAATAGCTCGATTGATTTACAAAATTTAATTTCGTGTCGTATATAGTGTTAAACTTGTATTAACTTAATTAATATAAATATGAAAAAATCTATTCACAACAACTTAAGTAATGGTAGCCCATTTACTTAGTCTGGTAGCAATAGCGCAAATGAACCACCTGTTCCCATCTCGAACACAGAAGTGAAACTTTGCAGCGCCGATGGTACTGCATCTTAAGGTGCGGAAGAGTAGGACACTGCCAGGCTTAGTAAGTGGGCTTTTGTTATAGTGTTGTTCTTCGTCTTATAAAATCCTTTTTACCAGAAAATTATAAAATTAAATAATCGGTTTGCAAAATAACGATCTTGCAAAACTAAGGGTTTTCTTATATTGCCTTCAACTGTATAAAGTTTCTTTTGTTTTATATATAAATGCTGTAACTTTTTCAAAAATATTTTTTTGCTACTTAGCTTGAATAGGTAATAAATAATGGGACGCTTATCTTACGAAGAGACAAATATAGGTCTAAGAAAAGTTATTATAGAAGGCATGGCAAGCCAAACCATGGAGTCCTTAACAAAAGGCGTTTTTCTTATTAGCCTTTCATTGCATTTAGGAGCTTCAAATTTTGTAGTAGGCCTTCTTGGTGCTATTCCTTTTTTATCCAATCTTTTTCAAATCCCGGCAATATATTTAGTAGAAAAATATCGCAATAGAAGAAGAATTGTTACAATTGCTTGCTATATAGGGCGAAGCTTTTTGTTATTTGTGGCAATGGTCCCGTTTATATCTGATAAGAATGTAGCCA
>JBIKME010000035.1:0-8014 GCA_044359415.1 Rickettsiales bacterium
TTCGGTTTTTGTAGCGATGATATTATCTCCTTCATTATGCGCAACTATTTTAAAGCCTGTTAACAAAGGACACAAAGGAAACTGGGAAGCAAAAAAAGGATTTTTTGGCTGGTTTAACCGCAATTTTGACAAAAACCGTGATCGTTTTGTAAGTAGCGCAAACGGTATGGGTAATAACATTATCCGCTCAATAGCTATTTATCTTGTTCTGATAGCCGGATTGATGTTTATATTGACGAGTCTGCCATCATCATTTTTACCAGATGAAGATCAGGGCAATATGTATATGATGATAAGTGCACCTGAGGGTTCCACAGCAGAAAGGACTATGGAGAGTGTCAAAAAAGTTGAAGACTATTTTTTAAATGCTGAAACGGATACGATTGATCATTTATTTACAGTAACAGGTTTTAGTTTTGCCGGCAGCGCGCAAAATGTTGCTTTTGGTTTTGTAGGTCTAAAAGACTGGAGCGAAAGAAAAGAGCCTAATCAAACAGTATTTGCACTTGCCGGAAGGACTATGGGAGCATTTAGTCAAATAAAGGACGTTATGGCCTTTGCTTTTTATCCACCCGCCATTCGAGAGCTTGGTAACGCGTCAGGATTTGATTTTCAGATCATAAATCAGGCTGGTCTTAGTCATCAAGAGTTAATGCAAGCAAGAAATCAAATGCTAGGGCTTGCAGCCCAGAATCCAAAGCTTGTTGGAGTTAGGCCCAATGGTCTTTCAGATGTACCTCAGTACAAGATAGAAATAGATAATGAAAAAGCAAGTGCTCTAGGACTTAACGTAGCAGATATCAATCAGACTCTGCAAACAGCCTGGGGCTCTTCCTATGTAAATGATTTTTTAGATCGGGGCCGAATTAAAAAAGTATTTATTCAAGGAGACGCTCCATATCGCATGATGCCTGAAGATGTCGATAGCTGGTATATTCGTAACAACACAGGAGAAATGGTGCCTTTTAGCAGCTTTTCAAGCGCAAAATGGTCTTATGGATCACCAAAGCTAGAACGTTTTAATGGCAACGGCTCGGTTAATATTCAAGGTTCTGCAGCCCCTGGGGTAAGTACCGGCGAGGCAATGGATGAAATGGAAAAAATGATGTTACAATTACCTGAAGGTCTTGGATTCGAATGGGCTGGTCTATCCTATGAAGAAAAATTAACAGGAGCTCAGACTCCAGCTCTTTATGCATTGTCGGCACTAATTATATTCCTTTGCCTTGCTGCGCTTTATGAAAGCTGGTCAATTCCATTCTCAGTTATGTTGACTGTACCTCTTGGTATTATCGGAACAGCCATATCTGCAAAATATTTTGGTCTTAGTAATGATATTTACTTTCAGGTAGCTCTTCTTACTACGATGGGTCTTACAGCTAAAAATGCTATTCTAATTGTAGAATTTGCCAAAAATTTATATGAAAAAGGCTACGATATAAAAGAAGCCACCTTAAAAGCAACTCGCTTGCGTTTCAGACCTATTATTATGACTTCGATGGCTTTTGTTTTAGGAGTAACTCCTCTTGCTATTGCAACCGGAGCCGGATCGGCAAGTCAGAATGCTATAGGTATAGCCGTAATAGGCGGAATGATAGCCGCAACATTTATTGCAACATTCTTTGTTCCGATGTTTTATATTATGATACAAAGAATATCTATAAAGGCAGCTGAAAAAAAACTGGTACAAGGCAGTAAAAATGACAAAGCATAAATCTATAATAGTAACTCTGCTCGCAACCAGTCTTATATCAGGATGCGTTTTGATCCCGGAATATCAAAAACCTGATCTTCCGGTAGAAAAACAATTTGTTAATGATGTTGCTATAAGCAAAGAGACACATGATGCATTATCAGTAACGTGGAAACAGTTTTTTAAATCCAAGACATTACAGGATATATTGCAGGTTACATTAGATAATAACAAAGATTTACGTATCGCAGCCCTTAATCTAAAAGCTGCAAAAGAGTTATATCGTATTGAAAGATCAGATACAGTACCTAACTTGGATTTAAAAACAAATGCTTCTCGCAGTAAAATAACTCAAGATGAAAGCATTACGGGAAATGAGTATATTTCTTCTACTTATACTGCCAATGTCGCCACTACAGCATTTGAGCTTGATTTTTTCGGTAAAATGCGTAGTCAGAATAAAACAGCTCTAGAAGTTTTTTTAGCCTCTAATGAAAATAAAAATGCTGTACAGATTCTTTTAATAGCACAAACAGCAGATGCATACTTGCAATGGCTGGCAGATAAAAAAATATTAAAACTTGTTGAAGAAACTCTTATAACTCAACAAAAATCATATAATCTAATTGAAAAAAGTTACGAAAATGGCGTGGCTTCAAAACTTGATCTGGCGCAAGTCCGTACTGCGCTTGAAACAGCTCGTGTTAACAAAGCTCTCTTTAGTCGCAAAGTAAGTCAGGATAAAAATGCCCTAACTTTATTAATGGGAGTCAAAAATAGTGATCTTCTTCAAGAAGAACAGGTTTTAGACGCTATTGAAATTGAAAGTAGTATACCTGCCGATCTTTCTTCTGAAATCCTATTGCTTCGTCCTGATATAAAAAAAGCAGAACATATTCTTAAAGCCGCCAATGCTGATATAGGGGCTGCTAGAGCAGCATTTTTTCCGTCTATTTATCTTACAGGATCAATCGGTTTTTCCAGTAACAGCTTACAGGATCTGTTCAAAAACTCAGCTTCCGGGGCATGGAGTTTTTCTCCTGAAATTTCCTTGCCTTTATTTAAAGCCGGGTCAAATAAAGCCAATTTAAAGTATAAAAAAATACAAAAAGAAATAGCGATTGCTGAGTATGAAAAAGCTGTGCAAACAGCTTTTAAAGAGGTTTCTGATGAACTTGTAGCAAAACAAAGCTTAAAGGATGAATTAGAGGCCAGTCATCAATTAGTACTCGCCACCAAAGAGTCATACGACCTTTCTTATGCAAGATACACAAAAGGAATTGATAGTTTTTTAAATGTTCTCGACGCCCAGCGCTCATTATTTACCGCTCAACAAAATGAAGTTGAGGTGGAAAAACTACTACTTTCTAATCGCGTAAACTTATACAAGGTACTTGGCGGAGGTATAAAATAAAACTTGTATTTTAGCTCCGAAAAATTGGTAACTTTATTATGCAAAGTTTGCTTATCAATTAAGGGATAAATATCTTAAAAAATGCTTTTTTGTGGCATAGGAAGTTAAATTATGGCATATCTCTATCTTACCGGATTGTTATAAAATAGCAGAACCATTAATTATGAAAATTCTTAAGATTTTATTTGCTCTTCTTTGCTTTTATTTTTCTATTATCATCCTTTTAGGATTTGTTTATATTATTGTTTCTCCTGTTTCAACTCTTATGCTTGCAAGAGCGATTAATTCAAAGGAAGTAACACATACAAATGTGCCTATTGAATCTATTAACCTAAATTTACTACGTGCCGTAATAATTGCTGAGGATGACGAGTTTTGTTCGCATTGGGGAGTGAATTGGAACTCTATGGTCAAAGAAATTAAATATACAGGGAAACGTCGTTCTCGTGGTGCCTCTACTATTTCCATGCAGGTTGCAAAAAATCTCTTTCTTTGGCCGGACAGGTCATATATACGCAAAACATTAGAACTACCTATTGCTATGTATATTGATTTAATCTGGTCAAAAAAACGTATGATGGAAGTATATCTTTCAATTGCAGAATGGGGAGATGGTATTTTTGGCGCTGAAGAGGCAGCAAAAAAATATTTCAATAAATCGGCCAGCATGCTAACGCCATACGAAGCTTCACTTCTGGCTTCGGCTCTTCCTAACCCTATAAAACGCAATCCCAAAAAACCTTCTTCGTATATGAAAAAATATGCATATAGTATTTTAGGACGCAGTGCCGGTGCCGATCTATCTTGTTTTTAAACGTACTTTATTGCATATTATCATAACCTTGACCAACTAAAATTACAAACTTTGACCGGGCAAAATTATGAGAATATGCCTCCGTTACACTCATTGGCTGAAGTAGTTCGCAAAGCTCACCAAGGCCGAAAACTTACGGATTCTTCCTGCATATTTTCTACAGTGCGCCGAATATCCTTCTGGCAGACAATTTCACATTATGAAAGAAGACCAACTTATATCCTCCGCATGTAATGAGTAGAGTCTTGTCATGTCAATGCAATGCAATGCTGCGCACTGCAAAAAAAGATTCTAATCATTTTAGTGTGCTTTTATAGATTTTGGGGACATTTATTAATCTGGTTGACGCTGTTGTCTAATTTCCATTTCTCCCATCCAATAACAAAGCAATGTAGCTGGAATGCGAAGTATTTGAATACTCTTCTTTTCCTGGGGTAAAAGGCCAAAATCATCCAACGACTTGGTAACTACATAGCCGCGCTCAGTATGTTTTTCCTGACAAAACTCTGCCAATCCTTTTAAGTCTTTTAAGGATGCCCGCTGTGTCTGGTACTTTACTTCAAAAGGAATAACTTGGCCTGCAACTTCAGCAATTAAATCCACTTCTCTATCTTTTTTACCGCGCCAATAACTAAAGCGAACATTTTGTGGATAATATCGTGCAAATAGATGTTTTAATACTGCTGATTCAGCTGCGACACTTAATGCTATTGGATCATCAATAACATTTTTTCCTTTTAAAAGCAACGCTGGAGAAATGGCTGCATCAGATAAATATACCTTACATTTACCACGAAGAACCTCTTTTCCATATCCAAAAGGGTGTAGGCGGTAAATAAGGTGAGTTGATTCTAAAAGCTCTATGAAATTCTGTGCAGTTTGACGCTTTACTTCCAAATTTTCACATAGAATTTGCATATCCAAAAGTCCACCATCGTGCATACACAAATAAAGGAATGTATGTTCAAGATCAAGTATGCGGCGAACTCCAAAAAGAGCCGTCATGTCTCTTTTTAGAACCTTTTCAACAATATCTTCCCGGAGTAATTTTTGCGCCTGCGTTACTGTATCTACCAATGCAGTCTGTGGAAATCCGCCACGCGCTAAATATTCATGAAAATGTGCAATATATAGCGCTGCATTTTCAATAGTGCCATAATATTGGTTAGGCTCCCAAGCAAAAATCTCTTTTAATGTCTTTATTTCAGGAAGCTTTGGGAGAGATAATTTTTTAATCTGAATATATTCATAGAAAGAGAGAGTAGTTAATTTTATTGTGTGCCAACGACCAACACCAGACTCCTGATGGGATTGCATAAGCGGCATTGCAGAACCAGTAAAAATTATTCTCCTTTGTTTTACAAAATCAACTTGATGCTTAACCCACGTCCCCCAATCACGAATAAATTGGGCTTCATCTAAAAAAACATATTCAGGACCATCTTTTTTAGGCTCACGTAATCTCCAAGCCTCAAGAACAGCTTCAATACCTGCTAATTTCAATAAAGGGTGGTCAAATGTTGCGTAAAGAATATTGCTTGTAGGAACTCCAGATTTTATTAAATCTTCAATTGCCTGCATTACCAAGGTAGTTTTTCCAACCTGTCTTGCGCCAGAAAGCATTACAGCTCTTGCTGCAGGTGGGGTTACTATCCATTCTTTTAGCTCGCCATAAGCTGCACGCTTCCATGATGGAAGATCAGCAATAAGCTCTCCACGCCACCATGGATTAAATTGAGCTAAAATACTGATTAATTCATCTTGTGCTATTTTCATACGTCTATCATAACTAAAGTTATCATTTAATACAAGTATACTTTTACTAAATGATAACTTTAGTGCTATTTCTTGATTTTTTAGGTATATTTCATTCATAATCATAATGAATACGATAACCGCCATAACCTATTGTACGGCGAACTATACTTTTTACACCTATAGAAAGGCCGGTAGGAACTTGAGTTGATTTTCCTAAATTATAACGAAAATGGCGCAAAGCCTTCGCATTCTGGCTATAGTAATGATTTTACAGCATTTTTCTGGCCAAACCAATAATAATATTAAATATTGAAGTATATTTTTTATGTTATATTATTATGGCCACGCTAAATAAGAAAGAAACAACTTACCTAGAAATACAAACCTCCCGCAAAAGTCCGATGAGGATTATCAGAACTTCTTACTACGAGAACGGACAAACCAAGCATAGGCAATTAGGGGGAATTACGCACAAAACCATCAATGAACCCAGGTTAGACACAGGACTAAAAAATCTAAGAATTGTTTTTCCAGGCAAACAATTTTAGGATCTGTATTTCAATTATTTATTGAAGCTAAAAAAGATGGGAGCCACTTAAAGGCAAAAATAGGATTGCTGAAATTATTGCACTTAATGTTTTTGTTGATGTCAATCAATCAAAATCAGTTGACTATTTTAAATGACAAAGATAATCATGATAAACAGAATCTCGCCGCCTAATTATTTTCGGCCATACACAAAATTCTAACATAGCTCCTTCTGGCGCAACGTGGGCATTGGAGAGCTTCGGAGCCGAGGTTGTTGGTAAACTTATGAAAGGTTTCAAAAACAACATAAAGCATATCCTGCGTGAAAAAGGTACGAGCGTTGATACAGATTAGATGTGGATGGAATTGAGTTTGGAGGTGGAGGCTTAATATACATTCATGTTGACCTGCTGGAAGTTATCGTCTATAATGCAGTCACGTTGCATATTGGACGATATAGTTTATGACATATACAAACCGTACTTTAGAAAAATTTCTGAAAAAATCTGCCAAAGATTTTCCAGTCTTGCTTATTACCGGGCCGAGACAGGTTGGTAAAACTACATTTCTTAAGCATCTTAGTGGCACCAAGAGAAAATATGTTACGCTTGATGATCCCGGCAAGGCATTGCTTGCAAGGCAAGAGCCAAAAATGTTCCTGGAAAAATTTAAGCCCCCAGTACTTATAGATGAAATTCAGTATGCACCTGAGTTATTGCCGTTTATAAAGATCTATGTTGATACTCATAAAAAGAGCGGTCTGTTCTGGCTCACAGGCTCACAGCAATTTCACATTATGAGTGGAGTCACAGAATCATTAGCAGGGCGCGTTGGTATTTTAAACCTTTCCGGGCTTTCATTGTTTGAACAACAAGGCCTGACAAAATATGACGAGCCATTCCTACCCACAAAGATGGTAATCAGTAAGCGGGAAAAACATGCAGGACCTATTTCCCTAGAAGAAGTTTATACTAAAATATGGAAAGGTTCTTTCCCTGCTATTATTCTGAAAAAGAACACAGATTGGGAATGGTTCTACAGCTCTTACATACAAACTTATCTGCAACGCGATATAAAAAGCCTTGCAAATGTTGGCAATGAAACTGCATTCTTCAAATTCCTGCGCGCTAGCGCAGCAAGAACCGGACAATTGCTAAACCTTGCCGACATGGCAAGAGATGCAGAAATCAGCCCTAATACAGCAAAGCACTGGCTTTCTATACTACAAGCCTCCGGTATTGTTTATTTGCTCGAGCCGTATCATAATAATCTCACAAAACGCATGGCTAAAACACCAAAGCTATATTTTATGGATACCGGCCTTGCCTGCTACCTTACCGACTGGCTAAGCCCAGATACTCTCGAATCCGGGGCAATGTCTGGTGCAATACTTGAAACATTTATTGTTGTAGAAATAATAAAATCATATTGGCATAATGGCAAACAAGCCAAGATTTTTTATTACCGTGATAAAGATAAAAAAGAAATCGATTTATTGATTATGCAGAACCAAACTATCTATCCTATAGAAATAAAGAAAACTGGTGCACCAAATAAGGATAGCATACGGCATTTCAGTTTATTGGATAAATTTAAGCTTAAAATTGGCGAAGGTGCGGTAATATGCTTTACAGACTCAGTCATGCCAATTACAAAAGATGTAAGTGCAGTGCCAGTTGGTTTGGTTTAGATTTTTATTAGTCAAAGCAAGAGATTTTGCGTTGCAACCTATGCTTTAAGTGGTAGTAAAATAAACGTAGGCTAGATCAATGTGATGCGTACATCTAGGAGCTGTGCAGATGGACTC
>JBIKME010000036.1:0-7990 GCA_044359415.1 Rickettsiales bacterium
AAAAATCAACTCCTGCTGAAAAGGATTCGAATTTGCAAGCAAATTCATCAAGTCCATCAAGCTTCATCTCAAAAAGTTACGGAGATGTTTTCCTTGTTAACTATCTGCAAAAACAGCTGAAGCTTAGCAAGCGTTCTTTATAGGTAATTATTGTTCTCTAAACGAACGTCTGAAAGAATCAATAATAGGACTGGTAAGATATTTGATTAAAGTAGACTCTCCTGTTTTTATGAATAATTCAGCCTGCATACCAGAATATAATTTAATATCATCAGGCAGATCTTTAAGTTCACTGCCGTTAATTTCAACAGTTGTCAGATAGTAAGACTGATCTGTTGCTTTATCCGTAAATCTATCAGTGGATAAATTTGTTACTTTTCCGTTTAATCTTGGTAAAAAACCACTTTTATATGCACTTAATATCACTTTAGCATCAAGACCTTCGTAGACTAAATTTATATCTTCTTGTCTGATCAGAGCCTCTATACTCAAATTATCATTTGGAGGGGAGATTTCCATGATTTTAGAGCCTGGGGTAATAAAAGATCCTATCGTCTGATAATCAAGAGAGGTTATTATACCTGAAATTGGAGCGGTAATAACAGTTCTATCTAGAATATCTCCTGATATATTTAACTTTTCTTTTAAGTCGGCAACTTCTTGTTGCACGTCTTTTATTTCAGTCATTATATCCTTTAAATACTCATTTTGAACAATTATCATTTGTAGTTGCATTTCAGATATGCTTCCTTGAATGGTTGCAATTTCTGAAGTGTATTTTGCTACTAATCCATTTAATTCAGACTGTTTACGCTTTAAAGAAAGTAATTTTGGTTTTTGCTCTATCCCTTTGTCAACCAAATATGAAACACTCCTTACTTCTTCTGCTATAAGGTTACTTTGATTTTTTACTTCCAAAGTTTGTTCATTTAATCCTGCTATCTGATCATTATATTGCATAATACGTTCTTGCAATATGTCAATTTTACCTAAAATTGCAGCACGTCTTGTTTGAAATAAACGCTGCTGATTTTTTATTAGTTCATTAATCTTATCTGTTCTATTAACGGTCGGAAAAGCTTCGTCATAATTTAGAATATATTGATCATCTCGCTCTGATAGTAATCTAATTTCAGTTGCCACGGCCATATTTAATTTATCTTGTAATAATTGTTGTTGTGTTGATGCGCCGGCAGCGTTTAATGTAAGTAATGTTTGCCCTTTTTGAACAGCATCCCCTTCTTTTACAAGTAATTCTCGTATAATACCGCCTTCTAAATGAACAATGGTTTTTTTATTACTGTTTAATTCCACTTTACCTTTAGCTATTGCTGCACTTTCAAGAGGCGCAAAGCCAGCCCATATTCCAAAAAAAGCGATGATGAAACTTGTTATCAAAATACCCCACATAACAACAGGACGAATTGCTTGCGCGACCTCGTTCTGCTCATGATTGTTATCTAAGCTATTTTCCCTAAACAATCTTAGATTTCGAACGTAATCGTCGTTAGCGGGTATGGTGATAACCGATGGCGAATTATAAACTTTCTTAATTTGCATGATGGACCTTTTTGATCATTATTGCTGTATCGGTAGTTTTTATATTATTCAAAATCGCATCTGTTTCGCCAAATTGTTCAATTTTACCATTATTCAGGACTAATATTTTATCTGCGATATCTAAGAGTTCTTGGTCGTCAGATATAATGATTGTCGTAATGTTAGATATTTTGGCTTCCAAAATCGCGTCTAATAATGCTGACTTTCCATTTTTATCAAGGCTTGAATTAGGCTCATCCAAAATTAACAAACTGGGATTGCCAAAAAAAGCTCTGGCAAGGCCAATTAATTGTCTTTGACCAGAAGATAAGATTATTCCACCGACTCCTATTTTAGTGTCGTATCCGTCTGGTAGTCTGAGTATTATATTATGTATATTGGCTTTTTGCGCTGCTTCTATAACAGCTTCATCTGATGCATTTTCATCCATTCTGGCGATGTTGTTTTTTACAGTACCTGGAAACAAAGATACATCTTGCGGCAGATAACCTATGTGACTGCCAAATCTTTCTCTTGGCCATGTGTAGACATCGGCGCCATCTAGTCTGACAGAGCCTGATGCTGTTTTGAATATTCCTGTTATAAGTTTAGCTATTGTTGATTTACCGGCCGCGCTTGGGCCAGTGATAGTCAAGATACTTCCTGAATCTATTTTAAAACTAACATCTGATATAGTAGGTCGGTTTTGCCCTATCGGAGCGTAATATACATTTTCTAAACTTAAACTACCTGTAGGAGTAGGTAAATTAATCGATTGTTTTCTTGCCGGTGATGATGCAACCCATTTAGTAAGTTTTCTAAATGAGTGTCTTGCGTTTACAAAGCTTTTCCAGGAGGATACTGCCTCCTCAAAAGGAGATAAAGCTCTTGCTATTAAAATAGATGACGCAATCATTGCTCCTATGCTGATTTGAGAGTTGATTACGTAGTAAGCACCTGTTCCTGCTACGCAAACCTGAATAACTAAGCTTGTAAATTTTGTTATATTGTTAAATGCGGCATCGTAAGAGCTAACCTTTTCCTGCAATAATAATGATTTTTTGTGCTCTCTTTGCCAAGTTGTGATAATGTTGTTATGCATTCCCATGGCCTCTATAACTTCCGCGTTGCGTGATGCTGTATCAGCATAATGCATAGACTTTAAAATGTAATTACTCTCACTATCTATAATTCTTTTAGTACTTATTTCATTAAATGCGGCTAAAGATAATAAAATTAGTCCACCGGCAAGTGAAAGAGTCCCTATTGTCGGGTGGATAAAGAATAGAACTGTTAAAAATATTAATGACCAAGGCGCGTTGAGCATTGAATTCATAGCCGGTCCGGTAATAAACTTCTTTATATACATTAAGTCTTGTAAATATTCAGATGTAAAAACGGAGCTTCTAAGAGAATTATTTGACAGGCCTTGTTCAAGAAGCATAGGTGATAAACTTCTATCTAACCAGCTGCTAACATTAATCATTATAAAAGATCTGACAGCGGCAAGTAAACTAAAGCATGCCAAGGCTAAAATCACAATTACAGTTAGCATTAATAAAGTTTCACCGCTTGAACTTGATATAACCCTGTCAAGTAATTGAAGTGAGTAAATAGGTATTGCAAGCGACATCAAGTTGCTTATAAAACTAAATAGTAATGAATAATAAAAAGCTGTTTTGCAAGCTGAAAAACACTTATGTAGTTTTTCTAATTTACTGTTTTTTTTTTCAGACATTTAATATATCCTCTGATTTTGTGGATGTTAGGTACCATATATTTACTGAGCATGCAAGTATAGTAGTATTTTTTTACAAATTAATGCCAATGTGTTAATTTTATGTGCAAATTAAGTATCCTTAATGCATATATAAAGTAATTAAGTGCTTACATTTTTTTAAGTGAGATTTTAATGAGCGATCTTTTTAGTTATAATAAAAGTATAAATTTGTCATTAATGGATGTAAACAAGCTTACGGTTGAAGAAGCCTCTTGTGAATTACAAAGGCTGGCTCAAGAAATTGCCTATAATGACAAATTATATTACGAATTAGATTCTCCAATGATAAGTGATGCCGAATATGATTTGCTTAGAATAAGAAATGACCAAATTGAAAAAATATTTCCTAAATTAATAAGAGCTGACAGCCCTTCTATTAGGGTTGGTTCTGCGCCTAGCAAAAAATTTAATAAAATCAAGCATGGCGTACCAATGCTATCACTAACAAACGCCTTTGTAAAAGAAGATATAGAGGATTTTTTTAAAAGAATAAGGAATTTTTTAGGGTTTGATGTATATCAGGAAATTGAATTATTTGCCGAACCTAAGATAGACGGTTTATCTTTTTCGGCTTTATATGAAGATGGTCATTTTGTTAAGGGGGCGACAAGAGGTGACGGCAAAATAGGTGAGGATATTACCCCTAATTTATTTCATATATTGCCAGGTAAATTAAAAGAAGAAATTCCTGGTAAATTAGAGATACGAGGTGAAGTTTATATGTCACATGCTGATTTTTCTAACTTAAATGCTCGTCACAAAGAATTAGGTCTTAAAATTTTCGCTAATCCAAGAAATGCTGCGGCAGGATCTTTAAGGTTATTGGATGATAAAGTTACAGAAACTAGAAATCTGAAATATTTCGCATATGGCTTCGGAGAGGTGGATAGTCACATTGCAGATACTCAGTCTGAAATAATTGAATTATACTCTAGGTTGGGTTTATCTACAAACCCACTTTCTATTAAAATAAATAATATTGATCATTTGTTTGAGTTTTATAATAGAATATACGCAGATAGACCAAATCTTGATTATGATATTGATGGGCTAGTCTATAAAGTTAATGACATCGCTTTGCAGAAAAGATTAGGTAGTGTAAGCAGAAATCCAAGATGGGCGGTAGCGCATAAATTTCCTGCAGAAAAGGCGAAAACAATATTGGAAAGAATTAGTATTCAAGTTGGAAGAACTGGTGTTTTGACTCCTGTTGCCGAGCTGACGCCTATTAATGTCGGTGGTGTAATAGTATCTAGAGCAACATTGCATAATATGGATGAGATAATAAGAAAAGACATAAGAGAAAACGATACGGTTATAATTCAAAGGGCAGGGGATGTAATACCACAAGTTTTAGAAGTTGATATAGAAAAGAGACCACAAAACTCTATTCCTTATATATTTCCGAATAAATGTCCGGTATGTGGTAGTGATGCAATAAAAATTGAAGATGAGGCTGCTATAAGATGCACAGGAACACTCACGTGTAATGCTCAGCTGATTGAGCAACTTAAGCACTTTGTATCAAGAAATGCGTTTAACATAGAAGGTCTTGGCGAGAAGCAAATTGAGGAATTTTGGAATGAAAAGCTTATATTAAAGCCAGTTGATATATTTTATCTTGAAGAAAATGATAAAAAAAGTCTATTTCCAATTGCGCATAAAAATGGTTGGGGAGAAAAATCTGCAAAGAATTTATTTTACGCCATAAATGAAAAAAGAAATATTTCATTAGATCGATTTATATTTGCTCTTGGTATACATTATGTCGGAATTAATACGGCTAAATTATTAGCGAACTACTATAGCAATATAGATAAATGGCTTGAAGCAATGATTAAGTCTTGTAATGAGGAGTCAGATGAATTTAAAGAGCTATTAAGCATTGATGGAGTCGGTAACAAGGTTGCAAAATCGATTACTTCTTATTTTAAGCATATGTATAACTTAAATTATGTAAAAGAATTGATTTCTCTTATTAGCATAACAGATGTTATACCGCACATAAATGATTCTGTTGATTCTGTTTTTTTTGGTAAAACCATTGTCTTTACGGGTTCTTTAATCAAAATGACAAGAAGTGAAGCAAAAAATCAAGCCGAGAATCTTGGAGCTAAAGTATCAGGTTCGGTATCTAAAAGAACTGATTATGTTGTAGCCGGCGAATCGGCCGGCTCAAAACTTAAAAAAGCTGAAGAACTTGGAGTCAAAATATTAAGTGAAGATCAGTGGATTGAACTTGTTCACAACTAACATCTTTCTAAAAACTTTAAAGAAAGTAAGTTTTTTACAGTAAGCTAATTTTAAATGTTTTTAGATATATGTTCCATTTCAACAGTCAAGCTTGCATAAATATATTTCATGATGCAGTTATGGTTAGGTTTCTGTTGGTTATACACCAATATAGTTTTTTACCTTTTGTGATTATGCTGCTAAATACACTAAATTGCCAATTGTTCTGGAAGCGGCACGCCCCATCTTGCGATGAATGTCGGTAAACGCATTTTAGCCCATTGATGATTGCTTGGTGAGTGATGGAAAATAACTTTCCCTAAGTGGGGAAGGCACAGAGGGCAGATCACGCTTATCCATATTGGAAGTTCTAGCCACTCACGGAAGCATCAAGGAATTTTCTTGCCTGTCCAGCAAGGTGTAGCCACAAAGCTCGGTTGGTTTTGTAATTAATTTTAAGAATGTTATGGACAATTGAGTTTGTTTGTTTGTAATGTGCTTTTTTACAACATATAATTCTATTATATTAATATATAATTTTGAATAATAAATGAAACGCGTAGCCCTCTTTGGAGGTTCTTTTAATCCACCTCATCCTGGTCATTTTGAAATGGCTAAATATATCTATTACACCTTGGGGGTGAATGAGGTTTGGTTTTTGTTTTCTCAGAACTGGCAAAAAGATGTTTCAAAATATGCCTCTATCAACGACCGTATGGAAATGGGCCGCATTTTGGCACAGCAATACCCAGATATGCCTTTTGTTATGTCTGGAATTCAGGATGAATTGGGTACGCACATCACCTATGAAGTTTTGAGGGAATTGAGTATTAGGTTTCCTGAAAATCGTTTTATATGGGTTATGGGTGCAGATAACCTTGCCATCTTTCATACGTGGGAACATTCGGAAGATATTATCCTGAATTTCCCTGTTGCCATTGTTAACAGACAACCTTATACAGAAAAAGCTTTGAATGGCCCCACAGCGCTGAAATTTCATTTTCTGAGAGTAACAAACTATAGAGAGCTGAGCGGTATGGATAAAGGATGGTGTTTTTTAGACAATCAACCTATGGATATATCTTCCAGCAATCTTTTAGAGCGTCTGCGCAATGGTGATAAAAAATTTAATGACGAGTTCCAAGCGGTGGCGGATTACATTATTCAAAAAAGGCTTTATAGCCTTGATGCTTGCTAATAAATCTAACTTTTTACCAATATTTTTTGCTAATAAGCCAGAAAATATAAAGGCAAAAACAAAAGACGAGAGGTTTTATATATTCAATGAAATGCTAAAATTCATGTACTATGCAGAAAGCTGGAGGCTTATTTCTGATAATGAAGCAGATTAAGTAATTAATTTCTACCATGGAGGGGAATTTAAATTAGCACACTAGGGGGATTTTACACTAGCAGCGACAGTAACAAAGGATTTTCTGACAAAGAGATTTGCAAGATTAAGATTTAGCATTTTATTCCTATCTGTTTTCAATTCCTGAGGCTCAACCCCTAATTTTCACATCATCCATGTGTTTCTGAATGCTGTCCCGAATGTCTGCCGGAAGATCGTATTGCTTGCCATGCTCTGCCCAAGCTGTGTGTGTTGCCTCCACGGTATCGCGCACGGTCTGTAGTACAATATACTCAGGCACTCCGGCCTTCTTCACCAGCTTTCTAAAATGTTCCATTCCAATTGCCTTCATATCCTTGGTTTCGGATAATTTGAGCGCCAGACCGTCTTGCGGGATATACGGAATAGTCGAAAGCAGATCATAGGCGGGAGCCAAGGTCGGGGTTCTTCCGTCTTCATAAATGAAAGACCAGTTCTTCAGGTGCATATCGCCGTTACCGGTGACAATGCAGAATGTCAGGCGGCGGATAAAGTCCCTCAAGCCTGCTTCCCCTGTTAGTGTCCAGACCATCCCCGCAAGGCTGCCGTAACTCACCCCTTCGTATTTTTTATCAGGGGCAATGTTATAGACTTGGGCAAAATCCTCTATATGGATGCGTTTGCCATTGGGAGCGCGGTCAAAGCGTTTAACCGCCAATGCCTGTTTCTCTGTCGGAATGCCCATTTCCGGTAAGTTGGCAATATCGGCCAAAGGCACTAATTTTGTTATTGGGACAGGGATACCGATACGCGCAGCCAAGTCCATGATGGCATATTCATTCTCAGGCACATGGGCGTAATTCTGGGCGGGAAGTTTAACAATCCAGTCACCGCCAATGCCGCTGGCGGGAATGGTCAAGCCGCAGCGCCGGTCTGCTATCGCTGAAAATTTAAGCTGAACCCCTGCCAGAGAGAACCTTAAAGGGTGAAGGTTTTTACTTGCTTCTGCTTCTTCTGGCGATGGAACATAAACCGGAACCCCTTCTAGTGGGCTAAGAATGACAGCGCCGGACAAGTCCTGCCCCAGAAGCTCAATCAACTTAAATTCG
>JBIKME010000062.1:0-6516 GCA_044359415.1 Rickettsiales bacterium
CCCCTGGACCATTGGACAAAAACACACCATCAGGATGGTGACTTAAAATCTCGTCAAAGCTAGCCTTAGCATTAACAACAATTAAATCTAATCCAACATCACACAAGCTACGTAAAATATTTTTCTTAACACCAAAATCCATAACTACAATTTTATGAATTACATTAGACGCAGATATTGTCTCATAGTTACCCTGCCCCATTTTAAACGATTTTTCATTCCAACAATAAGTTTTATCAGTCGTAACTTTCTCTGCTAACTCCATACCATCTAGCGTTGGAAAATCTTTTGCTTGTTGCAACAGATGTACAGTATCTAACTCCTGCCCCGCCTCAACATAACAAATTACAGCCACCCTTGCGCCTTTTTCTCTAATATTACGAGTCAAGGCTCGTGTATCAACTTCGCTAATACCGGTAAGAGAGTTTCTAATCAGCCAGTCATTGAAATTACCTTCACTTCTGCAATTTGAATCTTGCGTAATTGTATTTTTAATAATAAGGCCATTGCAATATACTTGCTTAGATTCAAAATCCGCAGAATTACAACCTACATTACCTATGTGCGGAAAAGTAAATGTTATTAACTGACCTGAATATGAAGGATCAGTCAATATTTCCTGGTAACCGGTCATAGAAGTGTTAAAACAAATCTCTCCAAGCACACTTCCTTTACAACCTATACCCTTTCCAAAAAAACAAGCTCCATCTGATAGTACAATTACCGCATTAATATTTTCATCAGCAATTATCTTTCCAAATTCACTCATATAGATTCCTTAGTATGTTTCATTACGTCGAACCCCACAACCTTGTACACAAAAGCTGTCATTATTACCACTGAAAAATTGTCATTCTTTTATAAAAGCTACTCATTAAAATGAAACCTCGGGCCAAGTTTCAAACAAACAACCGCATTATCTAGCAGCAATTTTTATGCAAATCCATAGTTTTTTACAATAAATATAATTAATATTGCAGCAACCATAATTGGGTAGTCTGCAGATTTTCGTCCATTTCATATTCTAATATATCATAATCTATTAAAATTATTATCGCTTCGCTCACCTCTTCACTATCGGTAAATCCAATTTTGGCACATTTAGCAAATAAATCATCGGGTGTAATCATAGTTTTTTGACTCACACAGCCTTCCTGCGTCATTATTTTAACTATAGCTTGCTCACAACGGTTCATTTAATTTCTCCACTTGTTTTTTAAATTTAAATGTTATCTTCTCTAAGAATCCTGGTAGTTCAACCTTTTCACCATCATCACAGGCTTTTCTTATATCTTGTAAAATAGGAATTTCCCCCAAGAACATAATATTGGATTTAGCTGCAAAATCCTTTACCACCGACTCACCAAAAATATAATTTTTTTTCCCCCTATCATCCTCAAAATAGCTCATATTCTCAATAATACCTAATATCGGCACACCTATTTTAACAAACATAGCAGCAGCTTTTTTCACATCCAAAAGCGCTACTTCTTGAGGAGTAGATACCATCACAACGCCTGTTATATCATAAGACTTACATAAACTTAGCTGTATATCTCCGGTACCAGGAGGGGTATCAACTATCAGATAATCTAAACGCCCCCAATTAACCCCCAACATCAATTGATTCATAGCCTTCAAAGCCATAGAGGAGCGCCAGATAAGAGCACTATCTTCTTCAATAAGATATCCTATCGATACAGATTTAATATTTTCAGATTCTTTCGGTATTATCCTGTTATTTACATCAACCTCAGGCTTACCTTTCAATCCAAGCATTTTAGGAACCGAAGGGCCGTAAATATCAGCATCAACAATACCAACAGCTAAGCCTAAATTGGATAATGAACGCGCCAAATTAACCGCAACAGTAGATTTACCAACCCCACCTTTTCCTGATGCTACCAATATTATATTGGTAATATTATTGATCTTTCTTGCGGCAGGCAGATCAGCCTGTCGATCTTTAATTTTATCATCTTCACTATTTATATTTTTTGCCAACATCATTTTTTTATCAGATGAAGTCATAACTACGGTCACCTTACCGACACCGGATATATTTTTTACAACCGATTCACATTTTTTGCGCAAAGATTCTTTTTCTTTAGCTTTATTGATGTCCACCTCAAGAGCAAATCCTATCGAATCCCCTCTAACAACAATCGAAGAGACCATACCAGCGTCAACTACATTTACGCCAGTTTCCTCATCAATAACTCGACGCAAAACCGAAAGCACGTCTTCTCTGTTGATTTTTGATTTTAATTTTGACATTCTCTTGAAATATTCCCCCAATGGTTTATATAAGGTTTATATAAATAAAATAAAAGCTTTATAAACAATTTTTATAAACAATTTCATAAAATGCAAAGCTATTATAATAATTTTTTCGAAAAAGGAAGTTAATATGCCTTTAAACAGCAATAATAACGACAATAAAGGCCCTTGGGGTAGACCAGCGCAAGGCAATGGGTCTGGCAAAAAGCCGACGCCACCTCAAAACGAGGATTTGGAAAAATTATTTTCTGACGCAAGAGATAAAATCCATAAACTATTTTCAGACAAAAGAAGTGGTGGCAAAGGATTTAACGGCGGCGGCTCATCACCTTTTAATGAAAAAAAAATATATGGCTTACTTGCAGCAATTCCTTTTTTTATCTGGATGGCATCCGGATTCTACATTGTTGACGCTAATGAGGTAGGGGTAACTTTACGCCTCGGAGAATATTCAAGAACTACCAACCCCGGCCTTAATTATCACCTTCCTAATCCTATAGAAAAAGTTATAAAAATCGACTACACAAAACGTTATACAAGTCAAATTGGCGGTGGTCAGATTCAAGAAAACAGCAGGTCTTCCAGACGAGCTGAAAATGAATCACTCAGCGACAAAACAATGTTAATGTTAACCGGCGATGAAAATCTGGTAAATGTTAGCTTAGAAGTCCAGTGGCAAATAGCCAATGCAGAGAAATATATCTTTAACGTGCGGGATCAGGAAAAGACTGTTATAGACTCAGCAGAAAGCGCCATGCGCGAGGTAATAGGTACAACTCCTTTAAATGCCATATTATCAACAAACCGAAAAGATGTACAGGACAGCACTAAAGCACTCCTGCAGTCCATGCTTAATTCATATGATATCGGCATTGAGGTTGAGGGTATTAATATGCGTGCTACTCCGCCCGCAAACTCAATTAGCGTCGAGAGCATTACGACCGATGAAAACGGCAATATGGTAAATGAAGCAATAACCACAACTGTCGATGAAGCATTTAAGGATGTTCAGGCTGCTATTATTAATAAGGAAGCTACTATTAACTCTGCGATTGCCCGCAGTAATGAATTAATTCCGCAATCCAGAGGAAGCGCAGAAAGGTTATTACAGGAAGCCCAGGGTTATAAAGAAAAAGTAATAGCTGACGCAGAAGGCGATGCTAAAAGATTTAACGCCGTTTATGAAGAGTATAAAAACGCGAAAACCGTAACCAAGCAGCGCATGTACTTAGAAACTATGGAAAAAATACTAAGCGGTACCGATAAAATTATACTAGATTCAAAAGGCGCCAACTCAGTGGTACCATATCTTCCTCTCAACGAACTAAAAAAAACCAAGGAATGAACAATGAACAATAAAGCAATAATAATAATTCTGGCTATACTTGTTATTACTGGGCTAAATTCCTTTTTTATTGTAGAACAAAGGCAAACAGCAATTGTAGTACAGCTTGGAAAGCCCGTAACATTTACCGATAACGGACAAGAAGTAAGCTTTATTAGCACTCCGGGCTTAAAATTTAAACTTCCCTTTATACAAAAAGTATATTTTTTTGATGCCAGACTACTAAATTTCGAGGCTACAGATAAGGAAGTTTATGACTCTGAAAACAAAACCTTAACTGTTAATGCCTTCGCCAGATACAAAATTGTTGACCCTTTGACATTTCATGTAAAAGTTATAAATCAGCAAGGTTTTGATAAAACTGTCAAAAAAATCTTCGAAGCAAGCCTGCTTGACGCAATAGGTAAAGTACCTCTAAAGGCACTGCTCACAGACGCTCGTAAAGAGGTGATGCAAAATATAAAAGATGATGTAACTAAAAAAGCTTCAGACTTTGGCATAAAAGTTGAGGATGTAAGAATTGTTCGCGCAGATTTACCTAAAGAAAATTCTGAAGCCATATTTAAAAGAATGTTTACTGACCGTAACAAAGAAGCCAGGGAATACAGAGCCCAGGGCAAAGAACAAGCTCAGGTTATAATATCGACCGCCGAAAAAGAAGCGACGATAATAGAGGCAAACGCACAAAAAGATGCTAAAATAATCCGAGGTAATGGTGATGCTATTGCTACAAAAATTTTCGCCCAAGCATTTAATAAAGATCCTGAATTTTATGGATTTTTCCGCTCAATGCAGGCTTATAGAGCCACGATCAATAAGGATAATACCAGCATGGTATTATCCCCTGATAGTGAGTTTTTAAGTTACTTTGGTGACATAGGTGGTAACAAAGAATAAAACAAAGAGAGTTACATATGACTACTATAAAATTATTATTTCTTTTTACTTTAGGGCTTTTTACTATTAGCTATAATTCTTATGCTATGCCAGTACCCGAAAGTTTTGCCGATATAGTTGAAACATTAAGCCCTACAGTTGTTAACATCTCGTCGACACAAACTACTAAGAATGCGGCTAATCCTCCGGAGGAGCTCTTTTCATACAATATTCCAAAAGACGTTCCTTTTAATGAATTACCTGATTTACTCAAAAAATTTTATGGTCAGGAAAATAATGAATCAAGGGATCAGCAGGCAACTTCTTTAGGATCCGGATTTATTATATCTGAAGATGGCTATATAGTGACTAATAACCATGTCATAGATCAAGCTGATGAAATTACTATTAACTTTAATGATGATAGCGAAGCTAAAGCAAAAGTAATAGGTAAGGATGCTAAAACAGATATTGCACTTCTAAAAATCGAAACCAAGAAAAAGCTAAAATATGTTAAATTTGGTAATTCAGATGCAGCAAGAGTAGGTGATTGGGTTATTGCAATCGGCAATCCTTTCGGACTTGGAGGCTCTGTATCAACAGGTATTATATCTGCACGTGCACGAGACATCAACGCCGGACCTTTTGATGATTTCATTCAAACAGATGCCGCTATTAATCGTGGAAACTCTGGCGGACCATTATTTAACATGGCTGGCGAGGTAATTGGAGTAAATTCTGCGATATTTTCTCCCTCCGGTGGCAGTATAGGTATTGGCTTTTCCGTTCCAACATCATTAGCCGAACCGGTTATAAAACAACTGAAAGAAACCGGATATGTAAAACGAGGATGGCTGGGAGTAAAAATACAAACCGTAACAGATGAAATTGCGGAAAGTATAGGACTTCAGAAATCTAATGGTGCATTGGTTTTGGAAGTCAGTAAGGATAGCCCTGCTGCAAAAGCAGGAATTTTATCAGGCGATGTTATAACTTCATTTGACGGTCAGGAAATTGCGGCCATGAGACGACTGCCTAAAATAGTAGCTGAAACTCCAGTCGGAAAGAAAGTTCCAGTAGTTGTTTGGCGTAATGACAAAGAAAGAACACTGGTTGTCACAGTAGCTCTTCTGGAAGAGGAGGAATCTGTAGCTAACTCCAACTTAGAATCAGATAATCAAAAAGAAGCCGGGCAAGATGATTTGAAAGCAAGCTACGATATTTTTGGAGTTGGTGTAAAAGACCTCACTGCTTCATTGCGTGAGAGGTTTAATATTGGAAAAGAGGCAACCGGAGTATTAGTAACAACTATTGACACTAATAGTGACGCAACAGAAAAACCTATTCAAGTAGGAGACAT
This sequence comes from Rickettsiales bacterium, assembly GCA_044359415.1. Taxonomy (GTDB): domain Bacteria; phylum Pseudomonadota; class Alphaproteobacteria; order Rickettsiales; family UBA6187; genus 1-14-0-20-39-49. The sequence goes on from JBIKME010000062.1 coordinate 5,862, forward strand.
AATTTCTGCAATTAATCAGCTGGAAATCAAAAATATAGCAGAAGCTAAAGAACAAGTGCAAAAAGCATCGGATGCACAACGTAAATCTTTATTATTACTTGTCAGGCGCGGTGACGATGCTTTATTCGTAACTATACCAATAAAGAAGAAATAACATTCTTACTGCAATCACGGTTGATTAACGGTGATTGCAGTAATTAGCCATTAAATTTTAATCTTAATACAAAATGGTAGCAGGCTTTTCTTTAAATCCTAAATATATTCATTGTTATATTTCAAAGCTTTGCGCACTATCAATATTACCTAATGCACGCAGCTCTTCTGGCAATCCACCAGTTTTCACTGTTGTAACTGGCAAGCTTTTACCAACAGGCAACGGGACCGATGCCGCTTTTTTTACTTCTTGATCCGCTAGCTCTTCTGGCAATCCACCAGTTTGCACTGTTGTAGCTGGCAAGCTGCCACAATCAGGCAAAGTTATAAATGCAGCTTTTTTTACGGCACCTTTATCATTGTGTTGATTTTGCTGGTCTTTAGGCACAATTATTGCAGCATTTCCCATATAATCATACCTCTTTGATATTGATAGAAAAATATCTTATAATGATTTTGCTTTGGCTATAAAATAAGGATTAGCAAAATCTTTTTTAGAGTA
>JBIKME010000037.1:0-7934 GCA_044359415.1 Rickettsiales bacterium
CCTTTTAACGGTCACTTTTAAAAACTTATCCGCAAACTCTTAAGGCTCAATCCTTAAGCAACCATTGCTAAAAATAAACCTTTATTAGAGAAGGATACTGAATTTTATTTGACAATCGATATAATTCTTGTTAACTAGTAATCCGTATCTTAATTGTTTAAAAGATTCTGAAGACGAGATTCTAAAAACTATTTACCCAATAATTTTTCTTTAAAGCATATTTCTAAAGACACGTTTCATTTATTCATAATTACAAAATAATAGGCTCTTACTTATGGCACCAGAACAACCACAAAACGATCAAGTTGAGAAAACTGAAAAAACCGAATTGAAACTAAAGCACAAGAAAGAACCTAAAAATAAATCTCCAGAACCAGAAGTTGTTCCAGAGGAGATTCTTCAAGAAGCAACAGATGCCCCTCAAATTAAAGCCGATCAGTTCAGTCCTGAAAAAGAAAGAATAGCCAGAAATAAATTTGCTGGCGTTACCATGGATATGAAAGATCTAAAATTGGAATCTTCTGACAAATTATTAGAGCTGGCTGAGGAATGTGGCGTAGAAAATACCGGCGGTATGTTGAAGCAAGATTTGATTTATGCAATTTTAAAATCAGTTGCAGAAAACGGCGGTATTATCACCGGAGAAGGGGTAATCGAAGTCCTTCAGGACGGATTTGGATTCCTGCGCTCTCCTGAAGCCAACTATTTACCGGGACCTGATGACATATACGTCTCGCCAAACCAAATTAAAAAATTCGGGCTTAGAACGGGTGATACAGTCTCAGGAGAAACAAGATCGCCAAAACGTGGCGAGCGTTACTTTGCACTACTGAAAGTTATAAAAATAAATATGGGCGACCCTGAAGATGCGCGTCACAGGGTTAACTTTGATAATTTAACGCCTTTATTTCCGGATCAAAAATTTAAACTTGGTGTAATGAAAGATCCTACTAAAAAAGATCATAGTACACGTATAATTGATGCTATATGTCCTATAGGAAAGGGGCAAAGGGCGGTAATAGTTGCTCCCCCTAGAACCGGAAAGACCGTGTTGATGAAAAACATCGCTCTTGCTATAACTGAGAATCATCCCGAAGCAATATTAATGGTTCTACTTATAGACGAGCGTCCGGAAGAAGTAACTGACATGACAAGATCTGTTAAAGGAGAAGTTATTAGCTCAACATTTGATGAACCAGCAACTCGTCACGTACAAGTAGCTGAGATGGTAATTGAAAAAGCAAAAAGACTCGTAGAGCATAAAAAAGATGTGGTTATAGTTCTTGACTCGATAACCAGGCTGGCACGGGCTTATAACACATGCGTTCCATCTTCAGGAAAGGTTTTATCGGGCGGTGTTGACTCAAACGCACTACAACGTCCAAAAAGATTCTTCGGCGCGGCTAGAAATATTGAATCAGGCGGCTCATTAACAATTATTGCAACAGCTTTGATTGATACCGGGTCAAGAATGGATGAAGTTATCTTTGAGGAATTTAAAGGAACCGGAAACTCTGAAATAGTACTTGATCGTAAAATTTCCGATAAACGCATTTTCCCTGCCATTGATATTATTAAATCAGGAACACGTAAAGAGGAATTGCTGGTAGGCAAGGATATACTTTCAAAAATGTGGGTATTACGTAGAATCTTAGAGCCTATGAGCGCCATCGATGCAAGCGAGTTTTTGCTTGGCAAATTAAAGCAGTCTAAAAATAATGATGACTTCTTTGAATCAATGAATTCATAACCTAAAACAACTATAATCATAAACTAATCGCAGGAATAATTACATGAGTATCATTCGTAAAAAAATAGCCCTAGTTGGCGGTGGTAACATCGGTGGAACACTGGCGCATCTTGCCGGATTAAAAGAGCTTGGGGATATTGTTATATTTGATATAGCTGAGGGTCTTCCGCAAGGAAAATCCCTCGACCTAAGCCAAAGCTCTCCCATAGAGGGATTTAACGCATCTTTATCTGGAACATGCGATTATAAAGATATCGCAGGCGCCGATGTCGTTATTGTTACCGCCGGAGTTGCTAGAAAACCGGGCATGAGTCGCGATGATTTAACTGATATTAATACTAAAGTTATAAAATCCGTGGGAGAAGGTATCAAAAAATACGCTCCGAACGCTTTTGTAATTGTAATTACCAATCCTCTTGACGCAATGGTTTGGGTTATGAAAGAAGCAACCGGATTTGCACCGGAAAAGGTGGTTGGAATGGCTGGAGTTTTGGATTCAGCTCGCTTTAGGTATTTTTTATCTGAAGAATTCGGCGTATCAGTTGAAGATATAACCGCTTTTGTTCTGGGTGGCCACGGTGATACAATGGTGCCGTTATCTCGTTATTCAACCGTATCTGGCATACCATTACCCGATCTGGTTAAAATGGGATGGACCACGCAAGAAAAATTAGATAAAATTATTCAGCGCACTCGCGATGGCGGAGCAGAGATAGTAGGTCTGCTTAAAACCGGCTCTGCCTTTTACGCTCCGGCCTCAGCCGCAATACAAATGGCTGAAAGCTATCTAAAGGATAAAAAAAGAGTTTTACCTTGTGCTGCATATCTTACTGGACAATACGGTGTGGATAATTTATATGTCGGCGTACCTGCGATTATAGGAGCTGGCGGAGTAGAAAGGATCGTAGAGATAAATTTAGAAGGTGCCGAAAAAGAGGGATTCGATAAATCCGTATCTGCAGTAAGAGATCTTGTAAACGGAATTAAATTATAACGTTGTTTATTTTTATAAGCTGAATTAAAAATTTATAAAAAGGAAGAAAGATGGATATTCATGAATATCAAGGAAAGGAAGTATTAAAAAGATTTGGCGTACCTGTCCCTGAGGGTTTTAAGGCCACATCGGCAAAAGAGGCAAAAGAGGCAGCTCAGAGGTTGCCCGGACCTATTTATGTTGTAAAATCACAGATTCACGCCGGCGGAAGAGGTAAGGGTAAATTTATTGAATCTCCTAACTCCGGCGGTGGCGTTCGAGTTGTAAAATCTGCTGATGAAGTTTATAATGCCGCAGAAGACATGCTAGGAAAAACTCTGGTTACCATCCAAACCGGCAGTGAAGGAAAGCAGGTTAACAGACTTTATATTGAGGACGGCTCTAATATTAAAAAAGAATATTATTTATCTTTGTTGGTTGATCGAAATACTAGTCGCGTATCTTTTGTAGCCTCGACCGAAGGCGGTATGAATATTGAAGATGTGGCGCACGAATCACCGGAAAAAATAATTACTCTTGATGTTGATCCCGCAGCCGGAATTTCTTCATTTCATGCAAGAAAGCTTGGCTTTGCACTTGGTTTTGAAGGTCCTCAGCTAAAACAATTCTCTAATGTTGTTTTTTCTCTATACAAAGCCTTTATAGAAACCGACGCAACTCAGATAGAAATTAATCCGCTAGTGCTTACCGCCTCAGGTGACATTATTGTTTTGGACGCAAAATGCTCTTTTGATGATAACGCTTTATATCGCCATCCGGATATAGAAGAGCTGCGCGATGAAACAGAAGAAAACCCTCAAGAAAAGAGGGCCAAAGATCACGAATTAAGTTACGTCAAAATGGACGGCAGCATTGGCTGTATGGTAAATGGCGCCGGACTGGCTATGGCAACAATGGATATTATCAAACTTAAGGGTTCCGAGCCTGCAAACTTCCTTGATGTTGGTGGCGGGGCAACCAGAGAGCGTGTAACAGAAGCTTTCAAAATCATACTTTCAGATCCAAATGTAAAAGGTATATTAGTCAATATATTCGGCGGTATTATGCGTTGCGATATTATTGCCAACGGTATAATTGCCGCTGCAGAAGAAGTTTCTTTAGAGGTACCTTTGGTTGTAAGATTAGAGGGAACCAACGTAGAACAAGGTAAAGACATACTTAATAAATCAAATCTGAACTTAATTGCCGCAGATGATTTAGAAGATGCAGCAACTAAAATTGTTGAGGCAGTAAAAAACAGAGGAGCAAAGTAAAATGGCCATTTTAGTAAATAAACATACAAAATTAATTTGCCAGGGATTTACAGGCGCGCAGGGAACTTTTCATTCTGAACAAGCTATCGCATATGGAACAAATATGGTTGGCGGTGTAACGCCTGGAAAGGGTGGAACAAGGCATCTTGATTTACCGGTATTTAATACAGTACAAGATGCAAAAGATATAACAAATGCCAATGCGTCGGTTATATATGTACCACCTCCATTTGCAGCCGATGCAATATTGGAGGCAATTGACGCTAAGATTGAGCTGGTCATCTGCATAACAGAAGGCATACCGGTTCTTGATATGGTGAAAGTTAAGAAAGCTTTATGCGGGTCAAAAACCAGATTGATAGGACCTAACTGCCCTGGTGTCATTACTCCTGGTGAATGTAAGATCGGTATTATGCCGGGTCATATTCATAAAAGAGGTAAAATCGGTATACTGTCTCGTTCTGGCACATTAACTTATGAAGCAGTTCATCAAACAACTGCAGAAGGTTTTGGTCAGTCTACATGTGTAGGAATTGGGGGAGATCCTGTAAATGGTAGCAATTTTATTGATATATTAGAATTATTCTTAGATGATGATGAAACTGAAGCTATAGTCATGATTGGAGAAATTGGAGGCTCAGCCGAAGAAGATGCCGCAAGATTTTTAAAAGATTCCAAAACTAAAAAGCCTGTTGTTGGATTTATTGCAGGACGTACGGCTCCTCCGGGTAAACGCATGGGTCATGCCGGAGCTATTATATCAGGTGGAAAGGGTGGAGCAGAAGATAAAATTGAGGCCATGATGTCGGCCGGCATAAAAGTTTCTGACTCTCCTTCTGCCCTAGGTAAGACAATGAAGGAGTTATTGGCTGCATAAAAATAACTGATCGTTATTTTTATTTATTAAACATACTAATAATAACCAGATTATAATTAAAGCTATGAGAGATTTTTTAGAGACTACACCTATTTTTGGAAGCAATGCAACTTATATAGAGCAGCTATACGAACTTTATCTTCAAAACCCGTCATCAGTTGATGAAACATGGCGTGATTTTTTTCGTGATTTAGGAGACTCTTTACACAGCGTTATTAAACAAAATAAAGGCGCATCTTGGGCTACTAAGGATTTAGCTGTAATTGGGGTTAAAAATCCAGATGCTTCTGTCAATCCCGCTCCAACAACTGAAAATTCAGAACAGGCTTGCAAAGACAGTATAGGCGCTTTAATGATAATCAGAGCCTACAAAGTTCGCGGCAACCTGCTTGCAGATCTCGATCCCCTTGGTATCGAAGGGCATAAAATGCATCCGGATTTAGATCCGGCAACATATGGCTTTAGCTCCGAAGATTTTGATCGTCCTATTTATTTGGGCGGCGAGCTTGGTATTGAATATTCGACATTAAATGACTTGCTCTCAATATTAAGAAAAACTTACGCCTCTAAGATTGCAGTTGAATTTATGCATGTACCGTCGCTGGAAAGAAGAAACTGGATAGCAGACCACATGGAAGCTGCACGTGGAGTTCCTATAATCAGCAACGACGAGAAAAAGACCATTTTAGAGGATATAACTAAAGTGGAAGTATTTGAACAATTTTTACATGTTAAATATCCGGGCGCAAAGAGATTCTCAGCTGAAGGCGGCGAATCTGTAATTGCGGCTCTAGAAAAAATTATAGAGCATGCCGCGAATTTAAATGTCAAAGAAGTTGTATTAGGTATGCCGCATCGCGGTAGACTGAATGTACTAACTAAAGTGATGGGCCGAAGATACGCATCGATGCTATCTGAATTTCAAGGCAACCAGGCGCATTTCTCAGAAGATATAGATGCATCCGGAGATGTTAAATATCACCAAGGAGCTTCTTCTGATCGCCAGTTCGGTACTAATAAAATTCATTTATCTTTATCTGCTAACCCATCGCATCTTGAGGCGGTTAATCCAGTTGTAACCGGACGGGTAAGAGCAAAGCAGGACATTCTTAAGGATGCTGAGCGTACCAAAGCTATGGGTATTTTACTACATGGCGACGCTTCTTTCTGTGGCCAGGGTATAGTTACCGAGACAATGGCACTAAGTGATTTGGAAGGTTATACTACTGGTGGTACCATTCATATTGTGGTTAACAACCAGATTGGCTTTACGACAAGCCCTAAAAATCAAAGAAAATCACCTTATCCTACCGATGTTGCAAAAGGTGCCCACGCTCCTATTTTTCACGTTAACGGTGACGATCCTGAAGCAGTTGTATTTGTTAGCAAGCTAGCTGTGGAATATCGACAAAAATTCAAAACCGATGTAGTGCTGGATGTATTTTGTTACCGTCGATATGGTCATAATGAGGGAGATGAGCCGTTCTTTACTCAACCTATTATGTATAATAGGATTAAGGGACATCCTACACCAATGAACGTTTATGCGAAAAAATTATGTTCCGAGGGCATTATAACCGAAGATGATTTTGAGAAAATCAAATCCGACTTCCAAAAATTCCTTGAAGGAGAGTTTACGGCGGCTCAAAATTACAAAGCTGATGAAGCTGATTGGCTAAAAGGAACCTGGGAAGGACTTGAAAATCCGCAGAAAGGTATCAAAGAAGTTACCGAAACCGGCGTAGATCTTGATATACTTAAAAAAATAGGAAATGCTCTGGCTAGCTATCCTAAAGACCATGATATCCATAGTAAATTAGTTCGCCAGCTAGAAGCAAAAAAAGAAATGATGAGCACCGGTCAAAATATTGACTGGGCGATGGCTGAGGCATTAGCTTTTGGTTCCTTACTAAAAGAAGGCTTTCCTGTAAGATTATCCGGTCAGGACAGCACTCGAGGTACATTCTCACACAGACATGCTGGACTAATTTCCCAAACGACAGAGGAAAAATATTTTCCTCTAAATAATTTAGGTTCTAATCAGGCGCCTTTTGAAGTTATTGATAGTAACTTGTCAGAATTCGCAGTTTTGGGTTTTGAGTACGGTTACTCTTTGGCGGAACCAAATGCTTTAGTATTATGGGAAGGTCAATTTGGTGATTTTGCTAATGGTGCGCAGGTCATGGTGGATCAGTTTATATCATCAGGAGAATCTAAATGGCTACGCTTTAGTGGTTTAGTTATGCTGCTTCCGCACGGTTATGAGGGGCAAGGTCCTGAGCATAGCTCTGCCAGACTGGAACGTTACTTACAGCTATGTGCTGAGGATAATATGCAGGTTGTTAACTGTACAACTCCTGCCAATTTTTTCCACGTTCTCAGACGTCAACTTCACAGAAAATTTAGAAAACCTCTTGTGGTTATGTCACCTAAATCTTTACTGCGTCATAAAAGCTGCGTATCGCAATTAAATGACTTTAAAACCGGTACTCACTTTAGACGAGTTATTGGCGAAACCGAGTCTTTAGCAGGCAATGATAAAATTAGAAAAATAATCATTTGTAGCGGTAAAGTTTATTATGACCTTATTGAAGAAAGAGGTAATAGAAAAATTAATGACATCGCTATAATTCGTATTGAACAATATTATCCGTTCCCTGAAGGTGAATTGCTCGAAGAAATTAAAAAATATAAAAATGCTGAAGTTGTTTGGTGCCAAGAAGAACCAATGAATATGGGTGCTTGGACATTTGTAGATCGTCTTATAGAGAATACTTTAGGACAAGCCGGAATAAAAGGCAAACGCCCGTCATACGCAGGACGGATATCTGCCTCATCCCCTGCTGCCGGATATTCCAAGATCCATAAAAAACAACAAGAACATTTAATTAACGAAGCTTTAAAATAATAAATATGATTTAAAATCAGGAGACAATAATGACTGTTGAAATTAAAGTACCACCTCTGGGAGAATCTGTTAGCGAGGCAACGATTGCAAAATGGTTGAAGAATGTAGGTGATTATGTTGCCCAAGATGAGATGTTAGCTGAACTTGAGACT
>JBIKME010000038.1:0-7929 GCA_044359415.1 Rickettsiales bacterium
ATAATTATACTTCTTGAAAATCGAAATATTATTGTAATAGTAGACGTTCTATTAAGTTTTTAGAAAAAGTAAATTACTCCAATCAATCAAAAAAAGACGCTACTCATTGCTTGATACATAAATACCGCCGACAAAAAACGCTTACCCTTAATAAATACAAGTAACACCCGGAATATAGTTATGTATTTGTCTTGAGTGATCATATATTTATTGGTTTTATTTTAAATATTAGGTTAAAATAAATTTCTTTTCTTAAGCTGTTAATATTGGTTTATACCCACTCATTTAAAAATAATAAAATTATCAGACATATAATCAAGACATATAACTGGGCATGACAATCTTTTAATTAGGTTACCATAGAAAAATAATTGACATATAACTTTCATAGGGGTATAAGACCCAACCCAATTTGAACAATGTAGGTCGAAAATGAAAGTTAGAGCTTCAGTAAAAGTTATGTGTAAAGATTGCAGAGTTATTAAACGTAAGGGTAAAAACCGCGTTATATGTAAGTCCAATCCGCGCCACAAACAAGTTCAGGGTTAATAATAATTTATTTATTATAGCAGAGGCTGTCCTGCTAATAATTTATCAAGTTTTCCTTCACTCTCTAACCCATATAAGTCATCAGCCCCGCCAACGTGTATATTACCTATAAAAATTTGTGGAACCGTTCTTGCTCCGCCGGTCTTTTTAATCATTTGCGCTCTGTCTTCGGGATCTGATACGTCAATTTCGGTATATTGGGCATTTTTTTTACTTAACAGCATTTTTGCTCTGACACAATGTGGGCATGTCTTTGTACTATATATAAATACTTCTTGCATAGGTTTAAACTCCTAAAATTGATAAAAAATACCAGTTTTTAAGTCATACAAATACTATATAATTCTTCGTTTATAAAGAAATTACTTTTTATTATGAATAAATTTAAATTACATTCTGAATTTGCCCCGGCCGGAGATCAGCCAAAAGCCATTAAAGAATTAGTAGAAGGATTGTTAAGAGGTGAGAAAAATCAAGTATTATTAGGTGTTACAGGTTCGGGTAAAACCTTCACTATGGCTAATATAATTGAGCAAACACAAAGACCTGCTATAATAATGGCACATAACAAGACATTAGCTGCTCAATTATATTCGGAAATGAAAGAGTTTTTTCCAAGTAATGCAGTTGAATATTTTGTTTCATATTATGATTATTATCAGCCTGAGGCCTATATAGCAAAAAGTGATACTTATATAGAAAAAGATTCATCTATAAATGAACAAATAGATTTAATGCGTCACTCGGCAACCAGGGCCTTGTTAGAAAGGAATGACGTAATTGTGGTAGCGTCTGTTTCATGTATATATGGTATTGGCTCACCAGATCTTTATTATCAGATGACAATTCCAATCAAAATAGCAGATGAAATTAATCAGTCTTTATTTACTAAACAGCTGATTGAACTTTCTTACGAGCGTAATGATATAAATTTCGTACGTGGTTCTTTTAGAATTCGCGGCGATATCATAGATATATTTCCTTCGCATTATGAGGATAGAGCTTGGAGATTGTCTTTTTTTGGTAATGAAATTGAAGAGATCACAGAGTTTGACCCGCTTACCGGTCAGAAGATGGAAAGTTTAGATAAAATTACCATCTATGCCAATAGTCATTATGTAACCCCGCGCCCAACATTATTACAAGCCGTAAAAGATATCAAGCATGACTTAAAAGAAAGAATAGGGTTTTTTGATAAAAATAATATGATAGTAGAATCTAAGCGCATTGAACAAAGAACTATGTTTGATTTGGAGATGATTCATGAAACTGGATCTTGTAAAGGTATAGAGAACTATTCGAGGTATTTATCAGGAAGAGAAGAGGGGCAGGCTCCACCTACATTATTTGAGTATTTGCCAAAAAACGCAATTTTATTTATTGATGAAAGTCATGTAACCGCTCCACAAGTAGGAGCGATGTATAAAGGAGATAGATCTAGAAAGAATAATCTGGTTGAACATGGTTTTAGATTACCTTCAGCCAGAGATAATCGCCCCTTGAAGTTTGAGGAATGGAATAACATGCGACCTCAAACCGTATTTGTATCAGCAACTCCAGGAGTTTTTGAACTTAATTTAACAGCTGGCACCTTTATTGAGCAGTTAATAAGACCTACTGCTTTAGTTGATCCTCAATATTTTATACGTCCCGTGGAAACTCAGGTTGATGATTTAATTCACGAGGCTAAAAAAGCAGCCAAAAAAGGATATAGAACATTAGTTACCGCCCTTACTAAAAAAATGGCAGAAGATTTATCGGTATATTTACAAGAATCGGGCTTAAAAGTAACTTATATGCATTCTGATATTCAAACTATTGAAAGAACTCAGATAATACAGGATTTAAGAAGAGGAATATATGATGTTTTGGTAGGAGTGAATCTTTTGCGTGAGGGCTTGGATATACCAGAGTGTGGCTTAGTTACCATTATGGATGCTGATAAGGAAGGCTTTTTACGTTCCGAGACATCTTTAATTCAAACTATAGGTCGTGCAGCCAGAAATATAGATGGAATAGTTATTTTATATGCTGATAAAATAACAGGTTCTATGAAACGTGCGTTAGATGAAACCGATAGAAGAAGAAAAAAACAAGAAGAATATAACCAAGAACACGGAATAACTCCAAAAACAGTGCAGAAAAATATTGCCAACGCACTTCATGATGTAAGTAAAATAGTCAATGATAATAAGGAAGAAAAGCAATTATCCGGCAAGAAGCTAAGAAAACATATCGAGATTTTACAAAAACAAATGTTAGAGGCTGCCGCTAATTTAGAATTTGAACAAGCTGCAAAGATAAGAGATGAAGTCCAAAGATTGGAAAGCAGTGAGTTAGGATTATAGCTATTGGTTTTTGTTTAAGTAAAAAATTTAGAGTCAATTTTTTCCTTAAGCTCCAGAGCAGCATCTACTGACATTTGATTGGCTTTGTGTATAGGTCCAAGGCGAGAAGCCCTGTGTATGGTTTTTCCATCAGGGGATGCTATTAGATATAAAATATCAATTAATTGGTTGTTCTGTATCTTTGCTAAGCTGGCTATAGGCGTTCTGCAGCTTCCCTCAAATTCTCTTAAGAATGCTCTTTCGGTTTTAACTTCAATATGTGTATTCTTGTGATCCAAAGGTAATAAAATTTCTTTTAAATAGATATTATCCCTTAATATTTCTACTCCTATTGCTCCTTGACCAACTGCAGGCAACATTATATCAGTATCAATAGCTGTTATAATGTTGTCCTGAATATTGCACCTGTTAATACCGGCCATGGCTAAAAAGGTAGCATCTGCTTTGTTATCAGCTAGCTTTTGTATTCTTGTTTGAATATTACCTCTGAAGGATATAATTTTAAGATCTGGTCTTTTATGTAGAATTTGAGCTGCTCTTCTTGGGGATGATGTACCCACCAGTGAGCCTTTGGGTAATAGTTCTATGCTAGTTGCCTTGCTAGATAATATAGCATCTCTTGGATCCTCACGTTCTAAAATGCAGCATATTTCTAATTTATCATGATTGATAGCCGGCATATCCTTCATTGAATGTACAGCAATATCAATTGAGCGATCCAGAAGCTGTTCCTGGATTTCTTTTATGAATAAGCCTTTACCACCTATTTCATTAAGATCTTTTTCTAATATTTTATCACCTGTTGTTTTAATTGGTATTATTATGCTTTCAATATGAGGATGATGTTTTTTTAGCAAGCCTTGTACTATATAGCTCTGCGCAAGTGCTAATTTACTACCTCTTGTACCAATCTTAATTATTTCTTTTTTTTGCATTTTGTATGCATAGCATGAATAAAAAATATTGGAAGTTATTATACAAAGATAATTTATAAATATATATCATATCTATTAGTCTTCCCGTCTAATTGTGTTGCAGGTTTTATACCAGCAAGAAAAGGGGAGGTTTTATATCTTTTCACAACTATTCTTTTATAAGAATTATTAAGGGCTGCAATTAACAATTTGTCAGAATCTAAATCCTTACCGACGATATGTTTAAATAATTGCATCTCTTTTTTTGCCAAAGCTGATTTATTGTTAGATGGAAACATTGGATCTATGTAAACAATATCAGCATGATTTTTATTATATTTTATATACTCGTATGCGTCAGTCTTTAATAAAGTCATGTTCGATATTATATTGCTTATATTTAAATCCTCACTAGCTCTTTCTAAACCGTTTAACAGTAAGCTATATATAATTTCAGAGCGTTCGCACATGATCAGTTTGCAACCAAGTGAGGCTAAAATGAAGGAATCTTTTCCAAGGCCAGCAGTTGCATCTAAAATAGTGCATTTTCCTAGATTCTTAATACCTATTGCCTTTGCTATCATTTGATTTTTAACTCCGCCATTTTTAATCCTGTATAGTAATTTACTATCAGAAAAATCTACATATATGGCTCCTGGAGCATTTCTGCCGCATTGCTGAATACATATTTTTTTGTCTTTAATAAATATTACAGCGAAGAAATCGGTAATATTTTTAGGTTCTTTTGCTTCAATTAAAGGCAGGTTTAAATTATGAGATAATATATTGGATAGTACCGGATCTTCTATTAGAATTACAGCGATATCTTGAGGCATGATATAATTACAATTTACCGATTTTATTATTATATTATCGATTTTTATCCAACTATACCATTATTTTTTTATGCAGAGTGTTGCAAACGTGATATTTTTGCTCTATACGTTCCTTTATATATTTTTCGTCATAATAAGGATGTGATAATGGACATAAGTAAAATAGCAATTGGTATCAACCCACCTGAGAATGTAAATGTGATCATTGAGGTTCCTATTGGTTCTGATCCTATAAAATATGAATTAGATAAAGAATCCGGTGCTCTTTTTGTAGATAGGTTTTTACATACTTCTATGCATTATCCTTGTAACTACGGTTTTATTCCTAATACTTTATCCGATGATGGTGATCCGCTGGATGTTTTAGTAATTGGTCGACGTCCTATACATCCTGGTGCTGTTATGTCTGTGCGCCCTGTCGGAGTTTTGTTGATGGAAGATGAGTCAGGTATGGATGAAAAAATTCTTGCTGTTCCTTCCTCTAAATTACATCCGTTCTATGAAAATGTGAATGAGTATACTGATGTACCTGCTATTTTGTTAAAGCAAATATCTCATTTTTTCGAACATTATAAGGATTTAGAAGAAAATAAGTGGGTGAAAATAATTGGTTGGCAAAATAGAGAATTCGCCAAGAATGTTATACTAAAAAGTATAGAGCTGGCAAAATCTAAGAAAATTTAGCTTACATAAATTAGCTTACATAAATTAGCTTGTGTTAAAGCGTGATAAGTTTTTAACTCAATCGATTAGCATAATTGTTATTACTGTGACCAGTCATAAAAGTTATTAGCCTGATCTTCTGGGTGTTACCTCAGACTTTGCCCTAAACCTTAAATGGTCAGAATTTCTTTATTACGTAACTTAATTTCTAAATTTCAGGTTGCATAATTATCTCTATTGTGCAATTCTTGGTTACTATATATTCGAATTAATATGTGATGAGGTTGCCGCTAATGAGTGATATAAATACTATTTTAGGAATTGTCATTTGTTGTGGAATTACAGCTCTTATATACGGCGTATATATGTCTGTTAATATCCTGGCGGTTCCAACCGGTACAAAGAAAATGCAACAAATAGCCGCGGCGATCCAAGAGGGTGCTCAGGCCTATCTTAATAGACAATATACAGCAATCGCAGGTGTAGGATCAATAATAGCAGTGCTATTAACATTAAAGTTGGGTGCCTATGTCGGTGTAGGTTTTGTGTTAGGAGCTTTCTTGTCAGGGGTTGCAGGCTATATAGGTATGTATATTTCTGTTAGAGCAAATGTGCGCACAACCCAGGCAGCTCGAACATCAATAGGTTACGGGTTGGCTGTTGCATTTAAATCCGGTGCTATTACGGGATTCTTAGTAGTAGGCCTTGGTATATTAGGCGTTGCCGGTTATTATATGTATCTTAAAGATGTAGGTATTGCGACTCGTGCTGTTATGGAGGCCTTGGTGGCTTTAAGTTTCGGCGCGTCTCTCATTTCTATATTTGCACGTTTGGGCGGCGGTATATTTACCAAAGGTGCTGATGTAGGAGCTGACCTAGTTGGTAAAGTAGAGGCCGGTATTCCTGAAGATGATCCTAGAAACCCTGCTACTATAGCGGATAATGTTGGAGATAATGTTGGGGATTGTGCTGGAATGGCTGCCGACCTATTTGAAACTTACGCTGTTACTATGGTTGCTACAATGTTACTGGGCTCAATATTTTTTACTGGACCTGAGCAATCACTGCTAATGGTATATCCTTTAATGATTGGTGGTGTATGTATCATAACATCTATATTTGGAGCTTTCTTTGTAAAACTTGGTAAAGATAGTGTTAATGTTATGGGTGCCTTATATAGAGGTCTTATAGCAACAATAGTCTTTTCTGTGATTGCCATATATGTTGTAACCGTTTCAATTTTTAATGAAAATATGCTTTTGCAAGTTGGAGATACAAAATTTGGAAGTGATTCCTTGTTTTTATGTGCCGTCTCTGGTTTGATTATAACCGGTCTTATAGTTTGGATAACTGAATATTATACCTCCACATCCTATCGTCCAGTAAGAAGTATTGCCAAGGCATCAACGACCGGTCACGGAACTAATGTTATTCAAGGATTAGCTGTTTCAATGGAAGCTACTGCGGTTCCGGTTATAATAATATGTGCCGGAATTATTTTTTCTTATATGCATGCAGGTTTATATGGTATTGCTATATCGGCAACAAGTATGCTAGCTACCGCCGGTATGATTGTGGCACTTGATGCATACGGTCCGGTTACCGATAATGCCGGAGGTATTGCAGAAATGGCAGAACTTCCTGAAAATGTAAGAAAAACAACAGATGCACTTGATGCAGTAGGTAATACTACAAAGGCTGTTACAAAGGGATATGCAATTTGTTCTGCGGCTCTTGCGACTTTAGTGTTGTTCTCAGCATATACTGAAGATCTGAAATATTATTTCCCCAATATCAAAATTCAATTTGTGCTAAGCGATCCTTATGTTGTAGTAGGCTTATTTATAGGAGGTATGTTACCATACCTCTTCGGAGCAATGGGTATGATGGCTGTTGGTCGTGCTGCTGGAGCTGTTGTTATTGAAGTTCGTCGTCAGTTTAAAGAAATAAAAGGTATTATGAAAGGAACCGCTAAGCCTGATTATTGTCGTGCGGTAGATATATTAACTAAAGCTGCAATTAAAGAAATGATTCTTCCTTCGTTATTGCCAATATTAGCCCCTGTGTTGGTTTATTTTGTTATTAACTTTATAGCCGGACAGGCAGCGGCGCTTACAGCTCTTGGTGCAATGCTACTGGGCATTATTGTAACAGGTATTTTTGTGGCTCTTTCCATGACCGCCGGTGGTGGAGCGTGGGATAATGCAAAAAAATATATCGAAGATGGTAATCATGGCGGTAAAGGTTCTGAAGCTCATAAGGCGGCTGTAACCGGTGATACAGTTGGTGATCCGTATAAAGATACTGTAGGTCCTGCAATTAATCCTATGATTAAAATTTCTAATATTGCTGCAATATTGCTCCTTGCAATATTGGCTCATTAGAAATAAATTTTGACAGTAAAATTATAGTTATTTAAAAGTTGTGATAAAGCTATAAATTATTACTATATAAATCTTATCAGGTAATGGCTACATTGTGATATGAAGATGATTCAATCACTATATGTGCTTTTAATAGATAATTCTTGACATTAATAGGATAATTATCTTACAAATTTAAATATTTATCTAACATAAATGTTGCACAAATATTATGATTATGATAGATAATTTATTT
>JBIKME010000039.1:0-7925 GCA_044359415.1 Rickettsiales bacterium
CTGCGAAACCGAAACGCGGGTTGTGACATATCCCTTATCAAAACAATAATTGCTAATCTCACGCATAAGATGGTTTATCGTAGCAATATCCATGCATGTGTTCAGGTACGAGGCAGTAAGTTTGCTTTTTTCTTTATCGGATAGGTATTCTGCGCCCTTTAATTCGATGGTCTTTACGTCAACACACTGATCACTTGGAATATCTCTACCTTCGGGCTTGAGAATTTCAATTGTGGCTTTTTCCTTCTCACGCTCCTTGCGCTCATATTCCTGCCCAAGATATTTGATAAGATTTTCCTGTTTCTGCTGCGTTTTCTGCAAACTGTCAATGGCACGTTGCTGCTCAGCCGAGGTGACTTGGGCGATGGATGGTGTGACCGCAAAAGATATTAATAAACAGATTGAGAGAACAATCACTGATTTTTTTAGCATGTAATATTCACCTTTAAATATATAAAACAAATTACAGAAAAGGATTATTTTTGCAAGAAAATATAATGTCCCTAAATCCTACATAGGAATTTATAGATTGTATCTAACACATTGATAAAGAGTAAATTAAGTTATATTTAGGCCAAAAAAGCTTCGCCTTTTGGGTGAAGCCGGTATTAGAGTTAATCAAAACAAAAATAATACCCGGAGGATTAGTATGGTAGCAAATTTCTAACAATCCGCAAATAATCAATATTTATGAAAAAGTGATATTATTAAAAACTAAATATGCCAATTTAATATCTATATAATAGTAGAAGCTCTTTGTTAGTAGGTGTGGATTTTTATTTATATATAGAACTATCAGATTTTGTTGTTTTATTATTAAAATTATATTTTATCTTTGTTACGGTTATTTTTTAAGCACCTCTTGCTAAAAAAAGTACAAAATGCTATATCTTCATGCTATATCTTCGCTAAAATAAAATAATTAATAATGGCTTATGTATTTTTAAGCTATTTAGATAAAAAATATAAGAGTCAAAGGACCGATAAATGTTTCATGGAGCTATTACAGCATTAATTACACCGTTTAAAAATGGTAATATTGACTCGAAAAAATTTTCTGATTTTATAAACTGGCAAATCGAGCAAGGAATTCATGGTGTTGTACCCTGCGGCACAACAGGTGAATCTCCAACAATGTCTCATGAAACGCATAATAAAGTCATAGATATATGCATAGAAGCCGTAGCTGGTAGAGTGCCTGTGATAGCAGGAGCAGGCTCAAACTCAACAGCCGAAGCTGTAAGCTTGGCAAAACATGCCGCAAAATCGAAGGCTGATGCTATATTGGTTGCCACTCCTTATTATAACAAACCAAATCAAGAAGGACTTTATCAGCATTTCAAGGCAATTCATGACGCAACTGATATACCTGTTATTTTATACAACATTCCAGGACGCTCTGTTATTGATATGACAGATAAAACAATAAGTAAGCTTGCCGAACTAAAAAATATAGTGGGAATAAAAGATGCAACAGGTGACCTAGCACGCGTAGGATCGCTATTGAATGAATTAAAAGGCAAGGAATTCTGCCTTCTTTCCGGAGAAGATGCGACAGCAGTGGCTTTTAATGTACAAGGCGGCAAAGGATGTATTTCTGTAAGCTCAAATATAGCTCCTAAACAAGTAGCTAAGGTCCAGGAACTTTGTATGCATGGCAAATATGAACAAGCCACAATCGAGCATAATAAATTATTGTCATTACACGCGGCAATGTTTTGTGATTCAAGTCCTGCTCCGGCAAAATATGCAGCCAGCTTAATGGGATTGTGTGAAAATGAATTACGCTTACCTCTAGTGCCTTTATTAAATGATAAAAAGGCTCAAGTTGAAAATGCTCTAAGAGGATTAAATCTAATTTAAAAAGGTAAGTTTTAATTGACTAAGAATGAAAAAGAAAAACGCAACATAATCGCGCATAATCGCAAGGCACGTCACGATTATTTTATAGAAGAAAGCTTTGAAGCAGGTATAGTATTGCTTGGCAGCGAAGTAAAATCTGTACGCGCTTGTAATGTTAACATAATAGATGCCTACGCCGATCAGAAAAATGATGATGTTTATCTTCTGGGTTCTTATATTGCCGAATATAAAGGATCAAACAATTTCAACCACCCTCCTCGCAGGCCTCGTAAATTACTTCTTCGCAAAAGAGAAATCAGTAAGTTATTCGGTAAGTTAAAAATTAAAGGATATACTCTCGTTCCACTATCGATATATATAAATGAAAAAAATCTTATCAAGGTTGAAATGGGCCTGGCAAAAGGTAAAAAACAACATGATAAACGCGCTGCAGAGAAAGAAAGGGACTGGAAAATAGAAAAATCCAGAATATTAAAAAACAATTAGCAAATGAAAATAGCATTATACCAACCTGATATAGCTCTTAATTTAGGTGCAAATTTAAGAACAGCGGCCTGTCTTGGTGTTGATGTTGAAATTATTGAACCATGTGGTTTTCCATTTGATGATCGCAAAATAAGAAGAGCGGGAATGGATTATATTGATCATGTAAACTACACAAGGCATAATTCGTGGAATCATTTCAGAGAGTGGGCAGCAAAAAACGGCCATCGTATTATTTTATTATCATCAAAAGCCACAACATCTTATACAGAATTTAAATTCTTAAAAAACGACATCCTTATGCTGGGAAGAGAATCAGCAGGTGTCCCGGAGGATGTTTCTAAAAACTGTAATCACAGCGTAACCATCCCGATGCAGCCAAATACCAGATCGTTAAATGTTGCAATATCGGCTGCGATAGTCTTGGGAGAAGCAATAAGACAAACGAAAATTGTATAATTTCACCTTTATTTATTTACATTCCCGTTAGCATCAATGAACTTAAGACAACACTAAACTCAATTAATTGTAAGAGTTATTAATACAAGTGAGAAGGTTGCTACTACAGAACTAAGAGCAACAACTTTTTTTACCAACTCCTCTTCTGTAGAAAATTTTTTAGAAATTAGATAAACCAAAAATGCAGTGGGTGCTGAAGCTGCTATCACCAGTGAATTAAACCAATAATTTTCCAATTTCATAAGGTAAGCAATACAAATAGCAACACAAGGATGAATAAGGTTTTTTATAAACACAACAGTTAGTAAGTCAAATCTCAAACATTGCAAATTGATTTTAGTTGCTCCTAAGGTTAATCCAAAGACAAATAAAGCCAACCCGGAAGCACCAATGCCCATCTGAGATATAGCCTCTACTATAGTTAGAGGTAATTCTATCTGCAGGTAATTAAGTAAGATTCCTATGATTGGCATAATTATAAGAGGGGTTGTAATAATACCAAATATTTTTCTGATTAATGATTGGTCTTGGTGCTTTAGTGTATTAAGCAATATTATAAATATTGGCTGTATAATTATTACCTGAATAATATTGCCAATTATAGCTGCAGTGGGATCTTTAAGTAAAATTGTAATAACTGGTAATGTGTATATAGCAGTATTCAAATATGATGCCGATAATACTCTGATTGCAACATTGATGGCCGGCATCTTTTTTATAAAAAGAGTTGTAACAATAATTGCCATAACTCCAAAAGTGAGCAAATAGGCAGTAATATACTTAGTATTTAAAAGTTCTGATAATTCATTTTTATATGTTGCGGTAAATAGGTAGCATGGGATTATTATCCTAAAGAGAATTTGTTCAAAACCATCTATTTGCAGCTTAGTAAACAAATCTTTTTTATAACAAAATATTCCTAATAGGATTGTAACAAATATCGTTATCAATGGGGAAAAAAGAGTCATACCACCTCAATATATTTTAAACATTTCCTATACAAATTATTTAGGGGTATATTTTTACTATGATTTATCCCTGTCGTCTAAATTAGTCAATTTCTTTTTGCCGGTATTATAATCAAATAATCGTTAGTTTTTTCTTCCAATAGTGCAAAACATCTCATAATGTGGCATTATGCCACAGCGACAAAAGAAATTTTATACTATATATAGGAACAATGGACAACATATCGTGCGTAAAAAACCTGAGGTTATTATGGTGGCTGCGTAATATAGCAATTATCGGGCAAACAATAGCTATTGCAAGCGTAACAAAAATATTAGACATTCCTTTAGAGGAAAGGCCATTATGGATATTAGTTAGCATTCTTGCACTAATTAACATTGCAACCTGGATAAGAATAAAACTTAGCACAAATATCAAAGAATGTGAGTTTTTCTGCCAGTTACTTATCGATATAGCAGCATTATCAGGCCTACTATATTTTACCGGAGGAGCTACGAATCCATTTGCGCAGCTGTTTATATTACAGGTTATTATAGCAGCTATAACTCTTTCTCCTCTATATACTTGGATTATTGCCTTTTTAACAGCAGCACTTTATACATTCCTAATGCTCAAAAATGTTGAGGTTCCTTATTTTATGCATCACCATATGGGAGAATTCTTCAGCATGCACGTACAAGGTATGTGGATAAATTTTATATTACTGGCAGGAATCATATCATGGTTTGCTGTGCGGATGAATATTACTATAAAACGGCAGGAATCTATTCTTTTTGAAGCTGAAAAAATAGCCTCCATAGGTACATTGGCTGCAAATAGCGCTCATGAGCTTGGAACTCCTCTTGCAACTCTCTCTTTACTTGCGGAAAGTCTTCAGGAAACCACAACAGAGCCTAAGAAAAAAGAGCAGCTTATACTATTACAAAAACAAGTAGAGCGTTGTAAACAAATCATTTCTCGTATTACTGCAGCCGGCGGAGTAATACGAGCTGAAAGTGGCAAGGTAATGCAGCTTGATATATTTTTAAATGAGTTGTTAGTAAATTGGAAAAAAGACAATCCCGCAGTAAATCTTATAACTGAATTTTGCGATAATAAATTTATACCAAAAATCGTCGCAGAAACAGGCCTTACTCACGCAATCATAAATATTCTCGATAATGCAATAGATGCATCCCCTGATTATACAAAGTTTAAAGCATTTTGGACGAATAAAAATATAACCATCAAAATTACGGATAAGGGGCGCGGAATCCCCCCGAAAATAAAAGAAAATTTCGGAGAACCTGTATTTACAAGTAAATTTAACGGCCTTGGGATGGGACTATTTTTATCTAGAAGCGTTATTATCCGCCTTGGTGGAACAATTGATATTCAAAGCAAGGAGGGGCTTGGTACTACTGTAATAATTAATATTCCACTTACGAGACTTGCGGTATGAATGGTATTTTAATAGTTGATGATGATAAAACATTCTGCAATGTACTTAAGGAATCATTGGAAAACCGCAATCACAATGTACAAATCGCTCACAACATCAAAGATGCTTTGTATGTTACGGAAAAATTCAATCCTCAATGGATACTATTGGATCTGAAAATGCCGGAAGGTTCGGGTCTTGAATTAATACCAAAATTGCTCGCAATTAACATAAAAATAAAAATAGTAGTATTAACAGGCTATGCCGCCATCAACACTGCAATAGAAGCAATTAAGCTTGGTGCAATTCATTACCTAAGTAAACCCGTATCAACTGAAGAAATTATAGCAGCTTTTGATAAAAATGAAGGTAACCCTGATACTCCTGTAGAGTTAGTAACTATACCTTTGGATCTGGCTGAAAGGGAATATATTTTAGCCATTCTTAACAAAAATAATCAAAATATATCAGCTACAGCAAGGGAACTTGGTATGCATAGAAGGACTTTACAAAGAAAACTAGACAAAATAAGGTAACTTATTGATTTTTAAAAGTAACGATTCTTATTTTTACTTATCAGCCTTTAACTTTCTATGTCCTGCGCTGTAATCCACTGGCTTTCCAGAGAGTTTATTTCTTTTTTTACTATATTATAACTATCTAATAATTCGGCCATAAAATCTTGTTTATTTAAGGCTTTCGGAGTTGTCATCTGCAATTCAATCTCTTGCATCTGTTTGGAAAGTGTACTTATTTTAGTTTCAATTTTTTCTAATAATTTTTTATTAGAACTTTCTGAATTGTTACTTTTTGTATTATTTTTATTATTCTTCTTTTTGTCAGAGCGCTCTTTCTTACGTTGATCTATAATAAGACGGCGGTATGCCTCCAAATCATCATTATAAGGAGTAACCGCCCCATCTTTTACAAGTAATAAATCGTCCGCGACAGATTCAACAAGATGAGGGTCATGACTAACAAGTATGATACAGCCTTGATAATCATTTAATGCTTGAATAAGCGCGGCTCTTGCATCAATGTCCAAGTGGTTTGTAGGTTCATCAAGAAGCATGATATGAGGAGCATTATAGCTCATTAGGCAAAATAATAATCTTGCTTTTTCCCCTCCTGATAATTCTTGTATCTTTGTATCTGATTTGGCTTTATTAAAACCGAATTTCCCAAGCATTGCCCGTAAGTTATGCTCCGGTACAGCAGATATATCTTTTCTAAGTGTTTGATAGGGCGTTAAATCCAGATTCATTTCATCTGATTGATTTTGTGCAAAATAGCCAACTCGTAGTTTACTATCTCTATCAACTTCTCCCTTAAGTGCTTGTAACTTATTAGATATTAGTTTTACCAATGTAGATTTTCCATTACCGTTAGCACCAAGAAGGGCTATACGATCGTTCATTCCAATACGTAAATTTACATTTTTCAAAACCGGTTTACCAGGTTCATAACCAATATCAACATTTTCTAAAGTGATAATTGGCGAGCCTATTTCTTCAGGCTGTGGAAATTTGAAAGCCGTAGATCGTTCTGCAATAAGCGCATCGACCATATCCATTTTTTCGATTGCCTTTAGGCGACTTTGCGCTTGTTTTGCTTTACTTGCCTTTGCACCAAATCTACTTACAAAATCCATCATTCTATTTTTATGAGCCTGCTGTTTTTCAAACAACGCCTGATGATTGAGCATTTTCTGGGCACGGCGTGTTTCAAAATCATCATAGTTACCCTTATACATAGTAAGTTTTAACTGATCCAAATGGGCTATATGAGTAACTGTTTTATTTAATATTTCACGTTCATGGCTAATTATTAAAAATGTATGAGGATAATTAAGAAGATAATTTTCGAGCCATACTATTGCTTCAAAATCCAAGTGGTTTGTAGGTTCATCAAGTAATAATAAGTCAGGTTTACGAAATAGCGCTGCTGCCAGTGCAACACGCATACGCCATCCACCTGAAAAATCACTTATCGATTTTGACTGTTCACTTACATCAAAGCCAAGCCCACTCAGAATGATTGAAGCGCGTGCAGGAGCATCATACGCGTCTATATCAGCAAGTCTCATATATATATCTGCAATGCGCTCAGGAGAAACTGAAGGATCTTCAGCTTCGGCAAAAAGATCACTTCTTTCTTTATCGGCAGCTAAAACTATATCTATAAGACTAGTGTCATCATTTGGGATATCCTGCTGCACCATTCCCATTTGAGTTCCAGATACAATAGAAATTTCACCATTATCAAGTTCCAACTCTCCTGCTATTAGCTTAAACAAGGTAGATTTACCTGTTCCGTTAGGTCCTACAAGGCCAACTCTATATCCCTTGGGAACAGAAAGAGATGCTTCTTCAAGTAAAGTTCTTCCGGCAATACGGTATGTAAGGTTATTTAATAAAAGCATAAATTTAAGTATATTATAATTATTACAGGGCGGAATATGCCTATTTATTATACAAAACACAAGTTATTTATTATGTAAGTAAGCCTTTTTGTAAGAGGTATCTGATTTTATTTATTAATTATTTTGTTATTTTTCCAGTTGTAAGCTAATAATTCTTAAATTGACGTTCTATTAAAATCTGAGGCAAAAATCCGCCTCCAATCCACACTGCAGTGATCGATGCTAGATTCATAGAATGTTAAACGGCGTGCAATAATTACCCCCTTTGTGGGTTAATGTGCGTCCAAAATTTTACCCCCTCGGGGCATA
>JBIKME010000040.1:0-7754 GCA_044359415.1 Rickettsiales bacterium
ATGACATCACAGGCTGTATAATAAGAAGAATAGATAGTAAATAGGATAGAAACTGTCGAAGTAAAAACATAACTATTCTACTCATGGTTTCTTACTCATAGAAATCTTACTAATAGCGCCTGTATAGCGCCTTTATTCTTTAAAATTTAATTAAAAATGATAAAGCTATCTAGAATAATTTAGTGCCTTTAGCAATTATTTTCTAAGATAAAAAACTAAATAACCCATGTCTGACTATATAACGATATATAACTGTATAGTAAGAGATGTGGATTTATTTGTTTCCGGCGGCTATTAAAGGCCCCAGAGTTTGACCACCTAATATATGAATATGAAAATGAGGGACAGATTGACCGGCATTATCACCATGGTTAGTGATTATTCTGTAACCTGATTTGGTAAGATTAAGATCAGCTGCTATTTTTTGTACAGCCTGAAAGAACTTATGGATAATTTCCGAAGGCGCTTTTGTTATAAAATCATCGTAGGAGATGTATTTTCCTTTAGGCAGTACCAAAATATGTATCGGTGCCGCAGGTGAAATATCCTTAAAAGCTATTGTGTTTTCGTCATCATAAACTTTATCGCAGGGAATTTCTCCTGCAATAATTCTGGCAAAAATATTCTTATCATCATACATAAGGCTATATATCTTTTTTATTAAGCTTTTTTCTCGATTTTTTTTCTTCAAGTCCAGTTTTTTTATTGCGACTTTGTAACTCTTCCATAACCTTCATCGGATCTATATCCATATCAACCCACAATACTAATAAGTGATATAATAAGTCCGCGCTTTCTTTGGTGGCATCTTTCTTGTTATTCTCTATAGCTTCAATCACTAACTCTACGGATTCTTCACCTAACTTTTGAGCAATTTTATGCCTTCCAGCAGCAAACAGCTTTGCGGTATAAGACTTGTGTGGATCAGAGTCCTTACGAGAGACTATAATTTGAAATAATTTTTCTAACTCGTTAAAATCTATCATTTTCTCATCCTATTCTATTTTGCTTACTATTATAGCCTAACATTTATATTATTTTCTGCCATATATTTCTTTACTTGATTAATGCTAAATTCATTAAAATGAAACACAGATGCTGCTAATAAAGCAGAGGCCTTACCTTCTCTTACTCCTGCAACAAAATCTTCTAATTTGCCTACACCTCCTGAGGCAATAACAGGCACCGAAACCGCATCGGATATTGTTTTGGTAAGTTTAATATTAAATCCTTTTTTTGTTCCATCATTATCCATTGACGTAACAAGTAACTCTCCTGCGCCCAATGATACCATTTTTTTTGCCCACTCCACGGCATCAATTCCGGTTGCTTTACTCCCGCCATGGGTAAATATGGCAAAATTATCTGAATCTATGGATTTTGCATCTATAGCCACTACTATACATTGTGAACCAAATTTGTTAGCAGCCTGACTTACCAAATCAGGATTAAAAATTGCTGCAGTATTTATAGCTACTTTATCAGCCCCGGCTAATAATAATTTTCTAACATCCTCGCAAGAGCGCACCCCTCCTCCAACAGTTAAAGGAATAAAGCATTTTTCTGCGACTTTAGAGATCATCTCATATGTTGTTTCTCTTTCGTCTATTGAGGCCGTGATATCCAGAAAGCAAATTTCATCAGCACCCTGGTCATCGTAAAACTGCGCCTGCACAACAGGATCACCGGCATCTATAAGATTTAAGAAATTTACGCCTTTTACCACGCGTCCGTCTTTAACATCAAGGCAAGGAATTATTCTAGTTTTAAGCATAGTTATTATAACAATTTATCGTTTATTCAAGCAATATAATAAAGATATACGTCCTGTATATACATACTGCAATTTTTGATTTAATCGGATGCTATTTTTAGTGCCTTATCTATATCGACTGTACCTTCATATATTGCACGACCAACAATAACCCCACAGACACCGCATTCTTCAAGATCTTTTACTTTTTGAATATCTTCAGTACAAGAAATGCCCCCTGATGCAATTACAGGAATATTAATGGAGCTGGCAAGTAATTTAGTACCTTCAAGATCAGGTCCGGTCATTACACCATCTCGGTTAATATCCGTATATATAACAGCAGAAACTCCTGCATTCTCAAATTTTTTAGCTAACTCGATCACAGGTATTTCTGAAGTTTCAGCCCAACCTTCAACTGCTACAAAACCACTTTTAGCGTCAATACCAACCACTATCTGTCCAGGAAACTCTGCGCAAGCCCTATTAACCAGATTCGGATCTTTTAGCGCTACGGTTCCCAAAATGACTCTGTTTATACCCATATCTAAATATAACTTGATAGTTTCCAGGCTTCTAATTCCTCCACCGATTTGAATAGATAGATTCTTATTTGTATTATCGATAATAGATTGTATAGCTTTTAAATTAGAAGGGACTCCACTAAATGCTCCATTAAGGTCAACAATATGTAACCAACTAAAGCCCTGACTGGTAAAAATTTTAGCCTGATTTACTGGATCATCATTAAATACAGTGGCTTGCTCCATATCGCCTTTTTTCAATCTAACGCAGAGACCATCTTTTAGATCTATAGCTGGAAATATAATCATACAAGGCCTTTTTGTGTAATAAAGGGGATATTATTACACCAGAAGAATTTAAAGAGCAAGGGACAAAAATATCCCCATTTATTCAACCGTAACGGACTTTGCTAAGTTTCTAGGCTGATCAACATCCGTGCCTTTTATAACTGCCGTATGATACGCAAGTAGTTGTATGGGTATTGCATATAATATCGGCGCGACAAAAGGGTTAACCTTCGGCAATTCAATTGTTTTAGATGAAATTTTGCGCAGCTTCTTTATACCATCACTATCGCTTAGGAATATAACCTGCCCTTTACGCGCGGCCACCTCTTGTACGTTAGAAGCGGTTTTATCAAATAAATCATCATAAGGGGCTATAACAATAACCGGTACGGATTTATCAATTAAAGCAATAGGGCCATGCTTAAGCTCTCCTGCAGCAACACCTTCTGCGTGTATATATGATATCTCTTTTAATTTTAAAGCTCCTTCCATGGCAATCGGATATGAAGTGCCGCGCCCGATATAGATAACATCTTTTGACTTAGCAAGAGTTCCTGCAAGCTCTTTTAGGGCGTCATCGTGATTCAAAACCTCAACGGCACGTGATGGAACTTCAGCCAAGGCATGGGATAACGTAGCAATTTCAGAATCACTTATAGTACTTCGAATCTTTGCTAAGGCCAAAACAAAGCATGCTAAAGTTACCAACTGAGTAGTAAAAGCTTTTGTTGAAGCCACACCAATTTCAGGACCGGCCAAAGTATGAAGAACCACATCGGACTCTCTCTCCATTGAGCTTTCGGTTGCGTTTAAAATAGAAATGATCTTTTGACCTTTCTTTTTGGCGTATTTTAACGCCGCCAGAGTATCCGCCGTTTCTCCTGATTGAGATATAAAAATTGCCAGTCCATTTTTTGGCAATATCTTTTCACTATATCTAAATTCAGAGGCGATATCAACTTCGGTTGCGATTTTTGCAATTTTCTCAAACCAATATTTTGCAATTTGCCCAGCGTAAAAAGATGTACCGCAGGCTATTATTGATACTTTACTGATTTCACTTAAATCAAAAGGCATCTTAGGAAGTTGCATTGAAAATGTTACCGGATTATAAAAACTATTCAATGTTTCCCCAATAACACCAGGCTGTTCATATATTTCTTTTAGCATGAAGTGATCGTAATTACCTTTACCAATTGCGGCACCGGACAGATTAGTCGGCTTTATCTCGCGGGTAACTTTTTTATCATTTTTGTTGTATATTTTAACAGATTTACGGGTGATTTCCGCCCAATCGCCATCCTTTAAATAAGTAATTTTAGAAGTAAGTGGTGCCAGGGCAAAAGCATCAGAAGCTATGTACATTTCACCATCACCATAGCCGATAGCAAGTGGCGATCCCCGGCGCGCCGCTATCAGCAAATCGTCATTTTCAGCGAATAATATACCAAGCGCAAAAGCGCCTTCTAGCTTTTTAAGCGTCTTGGAGACAGCGCTATGCGGAGTTTCTCCCTGATTTAATAAATGCGTTATGAGGATAGGAATCACCTCGGTATCTGTATCTGTTTTAAATTCATATCCTAAAGCTTCAAGCTCTTCTCTTAATTCTGCAAAATTTTCAATTATACCGTTGTGAATAACTCCAACCTTCTCAGTAATATGAGGATGTGCGTTAATAATGCTGGGCATGCCGTGCGTTGCCCACCTTGTGTGACCTATGCCAACAGTACCTTTTAAAGGTATTCTTTGCAATTCCAGCTCTAACTGTTTTATTTTTCCTTCCGCACGGGAGCAAAATAACTTTCCGTTATGCAAAGTTGCAATTCCGGCAGAATCATATCCGCGGTACTCTAATCTTTTAAGACCATCTATTAATAAAGGGGATGCTTCTTCTTTACCGATTATTCCAACAATGCCACACATCTTTATAAAACCTTTTGTTGTTTTGATTTGGTAACTGCCGAGATTTATCAGCTCTTATACACAAATTTTATCTAGTTGCAACTTATCCTGCGTTAAACAAAAGTGAATTACCATTGTTAATATATTCATTTTCCTTAACATTAGTCCATTTTAAACTATCAAAACTTTGGCAATTACTACAGTTAATAGTCCAGATTTCCGTAGCCTTACCACATATATTACAGGCCCATGTAGAGTCGACATTAGATATTTCAGCTCTTTGCAGCCATTGTTTTACAATCTCCCGGCTTGATCCTTCCATCTCCTCGACTTCCGCCATTAACTTACAAATCACTTTAGTCTCTTTAATTAACAAAGCCATTTTAAGGTGGTTTCTGGCTTTAATTGGATTGTTTGCAAGTATAGCTACCTTTGCTATTGCTATATGTCCGTCAGCGAAGTTTTTTTGTATATCCATCAACTTTTCTAATTTTTTTATCAATTTTTCAAAAGATTCACTATGATGAATATTAATATATAACTCTATAATATTAGGATGCGGTTCTGATTTCCAACTTGTTTCCAGTATTTTTATAGCTTTAGCTTTATTATCAGCATTATCTAAAAGCCTTGCATAGGTAACAGCAATCGCAACTTCAGAAGGAAGTATTTCATATGATTTTTTTGCCGCTTTAAGCGCAAGCTCATAATCTTCATTATCTAAATATTGATTACATTGCGCAAGAGACATTAAAGCAAGCGTACGTTGAGCGGATTTTTTATCTATCACCTTGAGTTTTACAGCTTTACTTAAAACAACCTCTGCCTGCTGCCAGCGTTTTGTAATTTTATATAACCTTAGTAATATTTTATTAGCCCAGTCGGAATCTGGTTGTAATGTCACAGCCTTTTCAGCTAAAAAAATAGCTTTTTTTAAATCACCATCATTCTCAGCTTGAAGCAGCAGGCCTTTGATGGCTATAATTTCTGTTTCCTTGCTTTCAAGCATCGCTGTGTAATGAACCTTAGCTTGCTCCATATCACCCTCTAATTGAGCGGTCTGAGCTTCAAGCAACCTGGTAATAGGCTCCGGCCCTAAGCAATTAATTGCTTTTTTTGTTTGTTTGCCTGCCTGTTTAGTATCTCCCGCAGCTATTGCAGCAAATCCAGCAGCTAAAGCTGTAAGACCATGATCCCTTTTTTTATGAATCAAAGATTTTTTATAAGCATTTGGGGCATTTTTTAACCACAACAAAAATTGTAAAATTGTAGTAAGAATTACAAATATAATAACAGAAGCCAGCACAGCAAAAGCAACCGATGTCTGTATTTTATAGCCTAACCACTCAACTACTATAGAACCATCATTTTCTATAAACCACATGGCTGCAAGAGAAAAAATGGTTATCGTGAATAAAAATATAAAGAGTTTCGTCATATTATCTTACTTAAGATAGCTGTTTTATAGCAAATAGAAAATTTAATCATACTAATTTAATTTATTAAGAATGAAAGTATTTTTTCAATATTAACCTTGATAAGTGACAAATAAAGCTATCTGGATTATTATCGCGGTACAGAAAATTAATTTACGATTTAAAATGAGCGCTGATCTACCTAATTTACAACAATATAATGATAGTAAATATCTTATTAAAAGACTTTTTACGACTCATTTGTCGCCGTATTTAAAACCAATGTCGGTAGCATTGTTATGCATGGTTGTTGCAGCAGTTACAGGTGTGGGGCTGCCTTTTGTGATGGAGTTTCTGGTGGATGACTTTTTTGTTAAGAAGGACCAGGAGATGCTACTTAACATAGTTGGCTTTGTTTTACTGCTGTTTTTATTGAGAGGCTCATCTTTATTCTATCAAAATTATTTAATGGGCTGCATTGGTCAGAGAATTATAGTTGATATGCAGATGTTGCTGTACAGACATTTATTAAAATTAGATTTAGCTCAAGTATCAGGAGAATCCACCGGAAAAATTATATCTCGCTTTACCAATGATATAAATATTTTAAGAGCCAGTGTTAATATAATAATGACAGGCCTAGCAAGAGAGTCTCTAATGTTAACGCTGCTAGTTTCCTTTATGTTTTATCAGAATTTTACACTTGCATTGATAGCTTTTGCCGCATTTCCGTTTGCCATATACCCGATTATAAGGCTTGGCAAACGCATGCGTAAAATATCCAATAAAACACAGGAGGGAATGGGGGAGTTTACCGAAAGATTAGATGAAACATTTAGAGCCGTTCGTGTAATAAAGGCTTATATGCAAGAAGATTTTGAGACTAAAAAAGCCAATACGGCTGTAGAAAATATATATTTAATAATGAAAAAGGCCATTAGAAATCAGGCAGCGGCATCTCCTATTATGGAAACAGTAAGTGGCGTTGCAATAGCCGCTGTTATTTGGTACGGAGGCGCACAAATTGTCGATGGTGTCACAACCGGAGGAAAATTAGTCTCTTTTATATCCGCTGCCGTTGCGGCATATAAGCCGGCTAAAACATTATCCTCAATGAATACGACACTGCAGGATGGATTGGCGGCTGCTAGGCGCTTATTTGTTTTGCTTGATACATCACCTACCATAATTGATAACAAAAATGCCGTAGATCTAAAGATTGTATCCAAAGGAGCAGACGTTAAATTTGAAAATGTTATATTTGGTTATAATAAAACTACTGAAGTTTTAAAGGGTTTGAACTTAGATATCAAGGCCGGGCAAACCGCTGCGCTAGTTGGTCCATCAGGTGGTGGAAAATCAACAGTAATGAATTTGCTTCTTAGATTTTACGATATCGATTCGGGATCTATAAAAATAGACCGGCATGATATAAGCGATATCAAAATATCATCGTTAAGGGACAATCTGTCATATGTAGGGCAGAATATAAAATTGTTTGACGATACTATAGCAGCCAATATTGCATATGGCAGACCCGGAGCTTCAATGGAAGATATTAAGAATGCGGCAACAATGGCTGCGGCAGATGAGTTTATAAAATTACTGCCTAGTGGCTATGATACACGCATCGGACAAGACGGCGCTTTATTATCAGGAGGGCAATGCCAAAGGATATCAATTGCCCGAGCAATTTTAAAAGCTTCTCCAATATTGCTGCTCGATGAAGCCACTTCAGCATTAGATAAAGTTTCCGAGGTAAAAATTCAACTGGCTTTAGAAAAGCTAATGCAAAACAGGACTACTATAGTAATTGCTCATAGATTGAGTACTATTGAAAAAGCAGATCAGATTTTTGTCAGTAAGAACGGT